>CAYNSZ010000162.1:0-3341 GCA_964400075.1 uncultured Planctomycetia bacterium | reverse complement strand
CTTTTACCTCGTCCACAGCCGGCAGTTCTCCCGGGGTTGAACCGATATTTACTTCGAGAGTAATATTTTTGCCTGAACGCAACACTTCCACGGGAATTTTCTGGCCTACTTCGGTAGCCGAAACCATCCTGATCAACTCCCGAGTGGCTTGAATCGATTTATTATCGAATGCCAAAATCAGGTCTCCTTCCTGGAGGCCGGCTGCTTCGGCAGGGGAATCCTTAAATACTTTAAGCACGATGACTCCCTCCTGTTCTTTGATGCCGAAGTAACTGCGCAAATCGTCATTGAGGTCCTGGATATTTACTCCCAGCCACCCATAGAGCACTTTTTCGCCTTTGAGCAGGCGGCTTAAGATTCTCTTGGCTTTGTTTACCGGGGTAGCGAAACCCAACCCCTGGTAGCCGCCGCTGGTAGTGATGATGGCAGTATTGATACCGATGACCTCTCCTCGCAAGTTTACCAGCGGCCCGCCGCTATTGCCGGGGTTGATGGCCGCGTCAGTCTGGATGAGATCATCGTAACCCCGGTCGCGCCTGCCCATAACCGGCAAATACCGATGCAGTGCGCTGACCACGCCAAAGGTGATCGTGGGCTCGGGGTTCTCAATGGCAAAGCCAAAGGGATTGCCGATGGCGATTACCAATGCGCCGATATGCAGGCTCTCCGAATCGCCGAGTATGGCGGCAGTGAGATTTTCAGCTTCAATCTTAATCACCGCTAAATCCGTATGGGGGTCAGTGCCTTTAATTTCAGCGTCAAACTCGCGGCCGTCAGCGAGTTTGACTTTTACTTCACTGGCTCCGGCAACAACATGGTCATTGGTAAGGATATAACCTTCTGTATCGATGACCACTCCGCTGCCCAAGCCCATACGCTTAAGTTCCTGCTCAAAACCTTCTCCCAAATATTCTTCGAAAAACCAGCTAAAGGGATGATCGCCTAAAAAATCACCGAAGGGAGAGCCGAAATACGTCCCACCGACTTTTTCCCGCACGACGCTGCTTATGGAAACAACCGCTGGGCCGATAGTCTCGGCGACATCGACTATCTGCGACTCTAAATCAGCAATAGACTGGGCATTGAGGCTTCCGGTACAAAGCAAGCAAACTGCAAAACATACGATTGTGGCTTTCATAATACCTCCTCAATGAGGCCGTACTTTTTCAAGCCTTGTGCAATTTAATCAAGCACAGAAAAAGTACTGGCCGAATTCCCCGCTCCTATAGTTTTGTATTTAGCGGGGTCCCGCGTAATAACAAAGTTATGGAGCGGGAGATACCGCCGAACTCACAGGAAATTCTCAGAGAGAATTTCCTGTGTATCTCGGTGAGACGGTATATATACAATCCCCGCCGGAAGCGACAGAACTGATTTTTCCGCCGATATGCCGTGAGGCGGGATATGGCAGCAAACTACTCTTTCAATGATACTACCCTTGGTATCCGCTTACGGCTGGGTAGCGGTTGAAGTTGCCTTGAGTTCCTGTTCAAGCTCCTGCAGGAGAGCTTCGTCTTCCCTTAAGAGCTTGCGCAACTGCTCCTTACCCTGGGCTAAATTGCGGTCCTTAAATGAAAACCAGCTTCCTGCTTTCTTGATAAAGCCCCCCTCGATAGCGGCGTCGATGAGAGCGCCTGACTTTGAAACGCCTTCGTCATACAAGATTTCGAACAGCGCCTCCTTAAACGGCGGGGCAACTTTATTTTTAACGACTTTTGCTTTCACGCGTATCCCCACCGCAGTTTCCTCAACCATGATAGTGGCAATCCTGCGCAGGTCGATTCTCACCGACGAGTAAAACTTAAGCGCTCTGCCGCCCGGGGTAGTTTCCGGAGAACCGAACATCACTCCGATTTTTTCCCGTAACTGGTTAATGAATACCACGCAGGTCTTGGATTTGCTGATGGCGGCGGTAAGCTTACGCAGGGCCTGGCTCATCAGCCGGGCTTGGAGCGCAACCTGAGGATCCCCCATCTGTCCTTCGATCTCAGCCCGCGGCACGAGCGCGGCGACCGAATCGATGGCGACGAGATCAACCGCGTTGGAACGCACCAGTGCTTCAACAATCTCCAGCGCCTGCTCCCCGGTGTCAGGCTGAGAAATTAAAAGATCCTCAAGCCTGATGCCGACGATTTTCGCATAACTGGGATCAAAGGCATGCTCAGCATCGATGAACGCGGCAGTTCCGCCGCCTTTCTGCGCTTGGGCAATAATGCTTAAGGTCAAGGTTGTTTTTCCGGAAGATTCAGGTCCAAAGACTTCGATGACCCTGCCGCGGGGAAGCCCTCCAACCCCCAGGGCCCTGTCTAAAGAGATAATGCCTGTTGCTATTACTTCAATGTCCATAGCAACATTTTCGCCCATCCACATGATTGCGCCTTTGCCGAACTGCTTTTCTATCTGGGACAATGCTAAATCCAGGGCTTTTTTCTTATTCTCAGCTAAACTCTTGTCTTTCACCATACGTGCCTCCTTAATTACCCCGCTGGAAGCGGGGGAATTAACCCCGACGAGAGTCGGGGTACCGACTTAACTGCTTATTACCCCGCTGGAAGCGGCGGAATTAATACCACCGAAGCCACAGGCGAGGTGGTATATACCGATGCCTTACTACTTCACTTTCCCCGCCGACAGTGAAATACTTGTAATTACTTAATAAAAATTAGGCTTTTCACCGCTTACCGCGTAAACCAGGTGCAATTATACTCTCAAGCTAATCGAGTGTCAAACAGATTAAACTCTGCAGACGAAATTGAGACGCGCTCTGCCGAATTCTTTTTACGCAAGGACAAAAAACGCTCAGAATCGGTTTTCTTTCCTTGAAAGGAGCTTGAAGATATTACTGCGGTGACGCACCACAATGAAAACAAAAAGAAGCAATGACAGGATACGCAGCTGCCAGGGCAGCTTAACAATAAGGGTACTTAAGAAAAAAACAGCGCTTGCCGATAGCGAAGCGACAGATACGTAGCGGGAAGCATAAAAAACAACCAACCAGGCCAGAAGTGCTATCGCCAGCGAAATCAATAGGTGGGGGAAAATAAAGCTTAATCCCACCAGAGCCCCCAGGCTGGTTGCCACCCCTTTGCCACCTTTAAAGTTCAGAAAAATCGTCCAATTATGCCCGCAAACAACCAGGACAGCCGCTAGAATACTGAGCGTGCCTGTTGGCTGCAGTGAAGCAGTGATGCAAGGGGCAGCGAGGCCTTTTGAAAAGTCAAGCAGAAAGGCAAACGTGCCCCATTTTTTTCCTACGACTCGGATGACATTGGTCGCTCCGATGTTTCCAGAGCCATGGTTTCTAATATCAATTTTTTTTACGCAGCGGGCAATGATGTATC
>CAYNSZ010000161.1:0-3348 GCA_964400075.1 uncultured Planctomycetia bacterium | reverse complement strand
AAAAGAGGACATTTCTATATGTGTAAAAACCGGACATTTCTAAATGTGGTTGACATTGCTCATTAAAGGGGGATTGAAATGAAGAAAATAATCGCTATAATTTGCGCGTCTCTGTCAAGCAGCCCTCTATTCGCCTCCGGATATTTAAACCCAGAACAGCCGGGAAAACCAGCGCAGCAGATTTTAGGCCCCATTGCCGCTGCCAATGAGGCTGCGGCCAAGGCTGAATTGCAGGTACTACGGACGGGATTTGAAATGTATCATATGGATAAATCTTACTACCCTAAGGATGAGTCTGAGCTTATTTCAGGAGGTTATACGCCATCAGGTAAAGTGTTAAACGGCCTGGTGAAGAACGGGTATCGTTTTACCATTGAGACTGCGCCGAGGGAATATACAGTAACCGCCGAACCGGTAACCTGCGGCCAGACCGGAAACAGGATTTTTACGCTTCACTCAGGAGCTGACATTTCTGAAGATCCTTGCCGTGAGCAACGTTGACCCCATCAGATACCCTGTATCAAAAAGTTATGACTAAAAAAGTAATGGTTGGAGTGTTTGCGATTGGGGCTAGCCAGCTCCTGGGAAGCTCCGTGGGTGTGATGCTGCTTCTGGCAGGTATGGAGAACATATTCGGCCTGCGCATCATGCCTTTTTTTCTGGCTGACGCAATCAGCTACCGGGCTCATGAGGCTGGAATCGGCCGGCTATACCCGGTCTGGGGGTTGCTTTACTTTTCTCAGTTTCCGGTAGGAATAGGTTTATTGCTTCAAAAGGAATGGGCCCGCAGGCTTACGCTTTTCCTGCTGCCTCTGGCAATAGCGTTGTCTTTTCCCCTCATATTCAATAATTCTGCCGTGGTTATTCAGAAATTGCGTATTTTATTCGGGTTAAGTAAAATCATCGAGGTTAAAGACGAGTTCTGGCCACTTCTTTTTCAATCCGTACTGCCCTGGTCTATGTATATCGGGCTTGTTCTTATGACTATTATTTCCCTCCTCAAGTATCTGCGCCATCCTCAGATTAAAAGCCGCTTTCAGTAATACCTAAAATTTTATTACCGTTAAGCACTGGCCTGCGGACAAGTGCCATTTTCAGTAATTCGGTAACGGCACGCCTGCCGGAGGCAGGCGGTAACGAGGCCCGTTTCGGTTACGTCTAACGGTTACGTCTTAAAGAAATAATATCTTTAAGCCGATTACCCTAGCCGATAGACGAAACGGGTATCGTAGCCTTTGCCCTAAAACGTTACCATGAATGTGAAGTAGTCGCTGGTGGGTATTGTTAGAGATATGATGCTTTGATGAGTATTAGAGAAGTTCGCTGGCAATATCGGCAAGCTCGGAACGTTCGCCCTTCTGCAGATTGATGTGGGTGTAGAGTTTTTGGCCCTGCATCTTATCGATGAGGGTGCTTAAGCCGTTGGAATAGGTGTCGAGGTAGGGGTGGTCGATCTGGAAAATATCGCCGGTAAAGACGAGCTTAGTGCCTTCTCCGGCCCGAGTGATGATGGTTTTGACTTCATGGGGGGTAAGGTTCTGCGCTTCATCGATGATAAAGAAAATATTTACCAGGCTTCGTCCGCGTATGTAGGCGAGGGGAGCGATGAGAAGTTTTTCCTGCTCGAGCAGTATTTTTGTCTCCTCGCGCTTTGCGCTCGATTCAAGGTAGGTATTGCGGATTACTCCCAGGTTGTCAAAGAGCGGCTGCAAATACGGGTCAAGTTTTTCGCTCAGATCCCCGGGAAGGAACCCCATATCTTTATTGCTTAACGGTACGACCGGCCGCGCGATGAATATCTGGCGGTAGTATTTTTTGTTTTCGAGCGCCGCGGCCAGGGCAAGAAGTGTTTTTCCGGTTCCGGCTTTTCCGGTGATGGTGACCAGCTGTATCTGCTGGTTCATGAGCGCATCCATGGCGAAGGTCTGCTCGGCGTTACGGGGAGCGATGCCGTGGGCGAAAATCTTATCGACCCGCCGGATCTTTTTTTTGAAGGGGTCAAACCGCGCCAGGACCGATTGCTTGCCGTTACGCATGATGATGTATTCATTGGGCAGGAGTTCCTGTTGGATTGATGTTTCAGAAACGTCAATTTCAAAGGGACGCTTGTATAATTTGGCGATGTTCTCCCCGGATACGTTTTCTTCAACCCGGTAGCCTGCATAGAGTTTGGAGATATCTTTGACGTGGTCGCTGGTGTAATCCTTCGCCAAAAGCCCTATGGCTTTGGCCTTCATGCGGATATTGACGTCTTTTGAGACCAGTACCACTTGCCGGTCAGGGTTTTCCTTAAAGAGACAGTAAGCGATGTTTAAGATGTGGTGGTCAGGGCTGGTGGTTGAGAAATTGTTTGCAAGGTCATGATGTTGTTTCTGGTCTAGCCGGATAAAAATTTTTCCCAAGCCCGGGCCGATAGAGACTCCGTCGCCGAATATCTTATCGCCGCTGAGAGTATCGAACGCCCGCAAAAATTCACGGGCCTGGTAGTTGAGAGTTTGGTGGCCTTTTTTAAAACGGTCAAGCTCCTCAAGTACGGTGATGGGGATGATGATGTCGTTTTCTTCGAATTGATAAATGCAGGAAGAATCGTGCAGGATGACGTTGGTATCGATAATGAAGAGTTTTTTCGTTATATCCGGCATTAAGCGAAGAAACCTCCATATATATTATACCTTTTTCAGGCTAAATTTTCAATACAGGAAAGGAAAATTTGATAATATTCTCTTGATAATTGCATTTCCAGCCATTTTTGCTACAATAATTAATAAATACCAGCGTTTATGCCTAAAAAAATATTAATTATCGAGGATGACGATTCAATGCGCGTATTAGAGCGCAAAATCCTTGAATCAAGCGGTTACAGCGTGATCGAAGCCGAAAACGCCAAGGAGGGTACCGTGCTGGCCGTCCGGGAAAAGCCTGACTTGGTCATCATGGATATACGCCTGCCTTCGAAAAAACGGGGTATCGGCGCGGCGCGGATATTGCGCAACCAGAAAGAAACCAGCAACGTCCCGATAATATTTGTTACCGGTTACACCCAGGGAGAGCAGGCCAAAGAAGTACAGAATATTCCCAATTGCGGTTATATTGTTAAGCCGTTTGAAAATTCTGAATTTCTGGACATGGTAGGCCGTTTCCTCAAAGACTGAGCACGCTCAACCCCTCCTATTTCACGTTGCTTTTATCAAAATTTTTAAGGAATTGTTATACAAATGCGATAGCGGAGGAGTTCCCCCGGTCAAGGCATTTTGCTTGTAAAATAGGGGCGGGTATGCTAAAATTTAGAAATCATGGCTAAAATCTGTTATTGTACCGATAAAAAATCAAGGAAGTCCCTATCCCTGT
>CAYNSZ010000160.1:2212-3349 GCA_964400075.1 uncultured Planctomycetia bacterium | reverse complement strand
AACCCTGAAAAAAATTATTGAACAATTTATGGCTTATGGCTTATAATACCCCTCGTCATGGGAAAACCTTTCTTCAGCGTCATTATAACCACCTATAACCGCGGACGGTTCTTGCCCATCGCGCTTGATTCTTGCCTGCGTCAGGACTTCGACGACTGCGAGTTTATAGTCGTCGACGACGGCTCAACTGATGGAACCGCTGAGATGATGAAAAAATATTCAGATGACAGACGACAGATGACGGACGACAGACCGAATACATGGGGTATGGAGCATGGAGCGAAAACCGCAGAACAAAGGGCAGAACAGAGAAATGGGAAAACAACCCTCCAATTTCCCCGGCCTAGCCCCTCGCCTTCGCTCGGGATGGTTCGAGGAAATGGTGAGTACAGTCGAACCAAAGGCCGGGGTTTGCCCAGGATTGATACTAAACCTCGCTGCTTACCCCACCCTGAAAGGCCGGAGTTTCACTTCGACTTCGCTCAGTGTCCTTCGAATCCGTTCGACTCCGCTCACGGTCGTTCGAACGGACCTGAGCCTATCGAAGGGGGCTCGGCCGAAGTATCAAACTGCGAGCTACAAACTACAAGCTCTTATAGCCTCGGGACAGCGGACTGCCGTCGAAAAATCAGCTACATCTATCAAGCGCACCAGGGAGTATCAGCGAGCCGCAACGCGGGGCTTGATGCGGCCGCGGGCACGTTTATCTGTTTTCTCGATTCTGACGACCGTTTCCGGCAGGATAAGCTTAACCTTACCGCCGCTTATATAAAGAAAAATCCTGATTTCAGGATTTTCCATACCGAAGAGGTCTGGTACCGCAACGGCTCGCTGCTGCCGCAGAAAGACCGCCACAAAAAACCTCACGGCGACGTATTTGCCTCAGCGCTCGCGCTCTGCTGCATCGGTATGTCAACTGCCGTGGTACACCGCAGCGTCTTTGAGGCGGTGGGACGCTTTGACCCAAATCTTCCGGCCTGCGAAGATTACGATTTCTGGCTGCGGGCCACCTCCCGCTATCCGGTATATCTTGTCCCTGGATACCTCACCATCAAACAAGGAGGCCACCCCGACCAGCTATCCCGTAAGTACCCGGCAATGGACCGCTTCAGGATCTATGCTATTGAAAAACTACTC
>CAYNSZ010000160.1:0-2202 GCA_964400075.1 uncultured Planctomycetia bacterium | reverse complement strand
GTCTTCCTCGGATCGTTCTTCATACAGTCGTCATGGTCGTTTGAAAAGATGCAGGGGCTCGGGTTCGCCGCGGCGATCGCCCCGGCGCTTGAAGAGATATACGGGACCGACGAGGGGCTCAAAAAAGGCGCGCTCAAGCGCTCCCGGCTTAAGGCCGTGGATTACTGTGAACGCGTGCTCAGGGAGTGCGCAGCCAAACCATGAACCTTCGCCTGAAAGCTATCCTCGAACAAGAATTTGGCTTCCGAGCCAACCAGAACCAGCTCAAAATCCTTGAACGCCTGATGTTCGAGATCATGCGCCGGGAAGACGTTTCGCAAAAAACCATTATCAGCTTTCTCAAAAGCATAGTGAACCGGGATACCTACCAGGGCCGAAACTGTTTTTCTGGAATTAAAAACGCACTCTTCAGGCGCCGCTTTCCGCTGGCTTCGGCGCACCGGCCCGTCCCCAGTAAAGATGTATATGCCAGCAGCCTGCGCCTGCCTCTGGAAGACAACCTCCGGCCGCAGGCAACGTTCTTTCCGCAGGCGCTCTACGTAGAGCGGGAAGTAAAAGACAGCGAACTGGCCGTGAATTTTAAAAAAAGATTTCCCGCAATGCCGCTTACCGTGATCAGCAGTTACCGCGATTACCTTGCGCAGCACCCCTATAGCCTCGCTGAGCTGAAAAAACCAATAGTGTTTATCGTAAAGGAAAAATGGGATTTCTTAAAACCCTGCCCCTGCACGAAACAGCATATGGGCTGCGGCTACTGGATATTGAATCTGGGCTTCGGCTGCCCTTTTGACTGCTCCTACTGTTTTCTACAACACTACACCAACGCTCCCGGCCTTACCCTGGCCGCGAACCTCCATGACTTTTTCGCCAGCTTTGACCGCTTTGAAAAAAAATTAAAAGCTCCCATCAGAATCGGCACGGGTGAGTTCTGCGATTCCCTGGCGCTGGATGAGCTTACCGGATATTCCAAACAACTCATTCCTTATTTCTCGCGCAAGAAAGTGCTCTTTGAGTTCAAGACCAAGAGCGCCACTATCGCTAATATCCTCACGCTTACCCCCGCCCCTAATATCGTTATATCCTGGTCCATTAATCCTGCGGCCATAGCCCAAACCGAAGAGCTGGCTGCCGCTGCCCTGGGGCAACGGCTTGAGGCTGCCGCAAAAGTCCAGGCGGCCGGTTTTCGCGTCGGTTTTCATTTTGACCCGATTATTCATTCGGACAACTGGCAGGAACAATACCGCAGCCTGGTCAACAGGCTCTACGATACGCTAAACAGTCCGTTTGCCTGGATAAGCCTGGGAACGCTGCGCTGTAATCCGCGGCTTAAGAACACCGCTGAGCTGCGTTTTCCGGAAAGCAACATTTTTTATGGAGAGCTTTTACTCGGGGAAGACAGAAAGCTGCGTTATCCAAAATTTTTAAGAAAGCAAATCTACGAAAACATGATACAATGGATTCGCAGCCGTGATCTACGCACGCCCCTCTATTTATGCATGGAAGGCCGGGGCTGCTGGAGCCTGCTTCCCAGCGGTTCAAGCGCCGCGGCAATAGAAAAATCGCTTTTGTACACATGGTAAACGGCGCCTGGAAACATAAAAATCTCAAAGAAAGCTTTAGCGGGTCCTTGCGGGGGCTTATCCTGGTAGTAAAGACCGAGCGCACAGCCCGGCTCATGATGCTTTCGGGCATACTGCTGGTCACACTGGCGGCAACTCTAGGCCTGGCCGTCACCAAACTCTTGGTCCTCATTATCGTGGTAAGCAATGTCTTTATCTGGGAAGTATTCAACACCCTGGTTGAAAATATCTGCGACATACTCAAACCTCAGAATGACCCTCACATAAAAATCCTCAAAGATATCGCCTCGGGAGCGGTACTGCTTGCCTGTCTGATCGCTGCAGCTGCCTGCCTCCTGCTGGTACTTCCGAAAATCACGCCCTTGCTGAAGCAATTTTTTCGCTGACACCAGTTCAACCCGTCTTTGGCCCGCCTTCGCTGGCGAGGCTTCGACTCAGAATTATGGTAACGTCTTATGGCACACAGGTTACGATGCCGCATGGATAAATTCCAAATCCCAAGCACCAAATCCCAAATAAGTTCCAAATTCAAATTTTACAATGACCGAAACAGGTTTCGTTTTGAACATTGGAACTTTGGTCATTGGAATTTGTTTGGAATTTGGAATTTGTGATTTGGAAT
>CAYNSZ010000159.1:0-3387 GCA_964400075.1 uncultured Planctomycetia bacterium | reverse complement strand
TCGCCGATCTCGGCGTTGATCCCTTCCAGGGTGCGGTGCTGGAGCAGGCGGGCACTTTCGGCCAAAGCCGAAAGTGGCTGGTCGATTAGATGAAATCTTTAATAATGATCCAGAGTAGCGCCACGATCATCACCAGGGAAACAATGTAAAAATCATTGAAATAGATGAATTCCCTGATCAGTTCCGAACGCTGGTGCTGCTTTTCGGGCAGATTGAATTTCCGCTTGATGGCAGGTTTGATTTGCACTAAGTCTTCTCTGCGAAAACGCAGGAACTCCCCGCCGAGCTTAAAATGAGCGAGGAGGTTTACGTTGGCCAGCTCAATAATGTCTTTCTCGGAAATTCCCAGATAGCGGGAGGCTTCTCGGGTGGTAAGTAAATTTTCCTTCATGGCGTTCTTTTCCTTTTGGCCAAGCTAATGGGCTCCACGCGCATGGCACCTCGATAACATGCCCTCCTTCGGAGGGTCATCCGCCTTTCACAGTAATACGGTCAGGCGAAATCCGCCGAAGCAATCTTTTTCGCATTCCTCCACGAACGCGCCCCTGGTCTCCTACCAAGGCGGATGACGAAAGTGAATATATTGTACAACATATTTAAGACGAAGCAATCTTTTTTAAAAAAACACGTGTTCTACGGATTAAAATGAGGTACGCTGGAGACGCCTATCGGGCGGATGCTCTAAGGCCTTCAGCCGCGAAGACTGCGGTAGTGTCTGCGGGAGATATTATGATTTCTTTGCGATCCAGCTTTCAACATCCCGGCGGTCAAAAAACAACTTATCGCCCTCGCTTTCGACCGGGATCTTGCCGCTCTGAACCCACTCCATGATTTTATTCTCCTCGATAGAGAGGTAATCCGAGAGTTCCTCAAGGGTAATCTTTCCCGCGGCCATTTTGCATTTACCGTTGAACACCGCTCCATCCTCGATGGAAAGCCGCGCGACGTCGATATCGCCGCTTACCTGCGCGGTCGCAGCAAGCACCAGCATCGCCGACGCCCTCAATTTACCCCGCACCTGTCCGGCTACGGTAATATTTTCTCCCACAATATCTGCCTGGACATCCGCGTCTTTACCGATGATGAGCATGCCTTTGGTCGTCAGCATGCCTTCGAATTTGCCGTTGATCCGTAAATTCACCGGGTCTGAAAACACCAGGCTCCCCTGCATAGCCGCGCTCACGTCAAGAATCTTTTCTTCTTCTTCCCTGCGTCGTGCCATCATTCACCCCCTTTTAGGTTTATTCCTCTTCGCCAGGCCCGAAATTTTTTCTGCGGCGTTCAGCTTCCTCGAGCTTCTTCAACACCGAAAGCGCAAAATACGCAATAAGAGTTGTCATGATCGCCGCGCTCAAGTATCCGCATCCCACCGCAAGCCCGATAGCCGCGCTGACCCAGATGCTTGCCGCGGTGGTCAGGCCCCGTACTTTCTGGGAGCTTCTGATGATGGTGCCGGCTCCCAAGAAGCCTATGCCGGTGACCACGCCCGAGGCTATCCTTCCCGGATCGACCTCTGCCTTACCCTGATACATATCGAACAGGTGAAGGGAAACCAACATGATCAGGGCCGAACCAAGACAGACTAAGATATGCGTCCGTAAACCCGCCGGGCCGTGTTTGCTCTCCCGTTCCAGGCCGATAAGGCTGCCGAGGATAAACGCCATGACCAGACGGCTTGCGGTAGTGAATAAATCTAACATGCTAGCTGGCCCTTGCTGATAAGCGGTATGAATGACTGCTTCCTTTGGTATTATACAGATAAAAACCTAATCCTGCAACTGGGGCGGCATTATCCTGAGCAAGCTCGGCCGCGGGCAGGAAGAATCCAAGGTCCTTGCGCTGTTCCTCTTGGAGCCGACGGCGCAGATAGCTGTTGGCCAGCACCCCGCCCCCCAATACGACTCTTCGCACCTTGTAAACGGCCGCCGCCTCAAGGACAGTGGCGATAATCGTCTCCATGACCGAGAACTGGAATGAAGAAAGTAGTCTCCTTTTTGCCCGGGCGTCAAAAACACCCTGGCTGGTAAGTTCGTTCTTCTTATAAATCAGCGCGGTTTTTATGCCGCTAAAGCTTAAGGAAAGGCCTGACCGGCCACAACGGAACCGAAAATCATTCTGGTAGCGGGCGTCGAATATTTTATCGATGGCATAGCCACCTTATCAAGAGCTTCGCCGCAGGCATCGTCACGGGTCGAGCCGATAAGCTTTATGGCGTTAAAATCTTTCACATAGTAGAGTTCCGTATGGCCGCCGGAAATGACCACGCCCAGGAAAGGAAACCGGGGCCGCCGTGTGCGGCCGAGGAAGCAGGCGAAGAGATGCGCGTGGAGATGGTCGACCCCGATGAACGGTTTTCGCAAGGCAAGGGAGAGAGCTTTAGCGAAATTCAAACCAACTACCAGCGCTCCGATGAGGCCGGGCTTGTAGGCCACGGCGATTAAGCCGATGTCCTCAAGCTGCCTGCCGGCCTGGGTAAGAGCAAGCGCGGTCACGGCATCGATGTGGGCCAGGTGCGCGCGCGTAGCGATCTCAGGTACTACCCCGCCATATTTTTTATGCTCCCGGAGCGACGAGCGGGTCACATTGGAAAGGATACGGTAATTGTTTAAAACCGCGCAGGAGGTCTCATCGCAGGAAGTCTCTATACCTAACGTATACATCTTATGCTAAAACAGTAGAGAGTAGAGAGGAAAGAGAAAAGAGTTTTATTTTTCTTTCTCTCTACTCTGTACTCTCTACTTCCCGTCTTTGGCGAGACCCCCGTTGGGACAAAGTCATATGCGGGGCTCTACTCTGTTCTCTCTACTCTGTACTCTCTACTTCCCCGTAGGCGGGACTCTACTCATTTGGGGCGGGGCGCAATACCAAGAGCCCTTTTAACAAGTCAAAGGCTCTGAGAATCTGGTCGTCTTTTTTGTAATCGAATTCCTGGTTCCTCTGGTCTAAATCCTCGAATACGTTCTCTTCATTCTCTTTATTCTCTTTATTGGCCTCATCGGCTTCAGGAACTTTGCGCTCGACCACGATATCCGGCTCAATACCCTTTTCATGGATGCTGATGTCATTGGGGGTGTAATACTTGGAGGTGGTCAGGCGCATGGCTGAGCCATCGGAAAGGGGCACGATGGTCTGCACCGAGCCTTTGCCGAAACTGGTTTCACCCAGAAGAATAGCCTTGTTGTTGTCCCGCAGCGCCGCGGCAAGAATTTCGCTTCCCGAGGCGCTTCCTTGGTTGATCAACACCACGATAGGTACGTCAAGATACTTCTGGCGGAACGGCAGGGAGGTATAGACACGGTCCGGCTCGCTGCGCGATTTGGTGGAAACAATGACCTTGCCATCATCGACGAACTGGCTTGAGACGTCTATCGCTGAAGTAAGCAGGCC
>CAYNSZ010000158.1:0-3461 GCA_964400075.1 uncultured Planctomycetia bacterium | reverse complement strand
GGATGCCATCCCCAGCCGATATACTCAAGGGCCGTATCAGATAAATTCTGAGTGTAAGAATCAATGGTGAGGTTGTTTCCTCTCAGATGGTAAATCGAGTGGTCACGGAAAAACCCGAAGTGTCCGGCGATGCCCGCGTAGCCCTGGGATGCAAAAGCCAGGTGAATATACAGGCCGTCATCATCAACTCCCCAGCCCCACCACTGATATAGCTTATCGCGTACCATACCGTGTATGGCATTCTTCATGCCATCGTCTTTAGTCATGAGGATGCCATTTTCACCCGGCTCAAGAAGATCATGAACCCTGCCGGATGCATCACTGAATTTGCCTGCCTGAGTCCTATTCGCCCATGGCATCATCTTGGGGATTCCCCGCTCCTCTTTAATGACCTTATACTGCTTGCCGTCTATATTCACCACGAATTGCCGGATGGTCGCTCCGCGCTGATTCACTTCAAGATATGAACCCTGGCTTTCGTCAAAGAGCGTAAAAACCCATTCGCCCTGTTCATTTAATCTTTTTGTAATACGGTATGGCTCGAAGTGGTAGGCTATGCGTTCCTGAGAATCATCGAGCACGGCAGCTGGTTCTTGGGTTTGTTCTGAAGCCTGGGATCTGAACAACTTGATAATGACCAGGGTAAGTATATACAACACGACCAACACTACATAGACCTTAACCCACCCCGGCAGGCTCACGGCAAAATTATCGCTTTGAGATGACTGAAGCGGTGTCAAGGAAAATAGTAGCCCACGCTGCTCACTCCTGGCAGCGAGAAACATTACCGCTGCCATTATTGCCATAGCGAACACTGCTACAGCGAGTAAATAAAGACCGTATGAGTGCTCGGCACCGGGGGTAGCCTTCTTGAGCTGCGCTGGAACGGTAAAGGTCACGGTACCCAACGCTAACGATATCTCCGTTCCTGGATATTCAGCAATGACCCGGCGTATGGTTTTATATAAACCGTAGTCGCCTCCTTTGCTTCTGGGTCGGCTCAGATTAGCGGCTCTGTTCTGCTGACCTGCGAATTTTTGAGTGAGCTCAGGTGAATGGCGGCGCTCGGCCAATGAATCCCGTATACGCTGCAGCCGGCTAAAAATAAGTCTCTCGCGTATGGTAATGACCTCCGTCAAGGACACGCCTTTGGTCAGACGCTCAATATGCCTTAACACCCTGCCGCCTGAAATAAAGCGGTGCGCTAAGCACTCAATCTCTTGCCGCGAATATTCATGCTTGGTCTTGCGATTTCGCACTATTAGCACGACCTTGGCTTCTTTTCCTGCCTGGCGATTGGCAATGACGAAAAGAAAATCTGCCAAAGGCTGTCCTTGCTGGTATAGACCCCTCCAATCCAGCAAGGAATCTTTATAGGCATGATAATGTTGGCAAGGATTAAAGGTAAGCTCAGCCTTACTTTTCCATAAACAGAGTTGAGCCATGTCTTTTTCTGCCCGAGCACCAACCCACAGCAGAATACTTTGCGCGTATTCATCAAACTTGACACGGCGGTGAAATTCCCAGCGTTGCTGACAGGCAAAGGCAAGTGCTTCCAGAGAAGGTAACGGCGGTACACGCTTATCATCTGGGACGGCCTTACTTGGGGCTTGTTTAAGGGCTGCTTTCTGCGGCCTTCTTCTGCGGCGGCTGCCTATCGGTAAATATATCCCCAACCGGCGCGCCCCATAGTAAACCTGCTGTAAAGTCAAACACGGAATCGCGGGATCCTCTTGATTCATCAGGATTGTTTCCTGCTTCACATGAACCGCGTACGGCTCCTCTCGCACGAGGCGGCGCGCTTTAGCTACGCGTAACAGAAGGCTTTTTTGCGCCTGTCGCTCTTTCTGCCAATCCTTTCTTCCTTTTTGCGCCTGCCGTTCATTCTGCCAATCCATTCTTCCCAACCGCGCTCCGGCCTCGTGAATCAGCGTAACTATAAGTGAACTGAGAAGCAGATTATCCAAATGTAAAACTTCCCGGTAGGTTTTTTTATACCGCTCCGTGCGCACAACCCCGTAAAGATTAGGGAGGGGGCCGACGCATATTTCAATACTCTGCATCGCCCGCAAAGAGCCTGCTAACTCCGGATCGTCGCGGACGTACGACTGCGCTTCTTTGAGTGTCCTTCGGACATATCTTTGTTCCTGGTCGCTTATTTTTTTCGTAACCGCGATTTCTTTCTGGATAGCCTTTTCTCTTTGCGCGGGGTCAGGGGGTAGATTATTATCTTCCTTGGCGCGATGAGGGTCGGCGTAGGGGACGGCTTCTGGCTAGAATCGGCTCGCGTATCAACGCTTGCTGCTTTCTGCGGAGTGTTTCGTAAGGCGATTTCACGGACCAGGCGAGGCGCCAGGTCAACGATACCCCAGACAACCAGACCAAACACACAGCCGGCAAGAAAAGAGCTTCGCGCGGATATACCGAATATGGCTACACCGCCTAAGGTACCCAGGAACGCAAAAGCCGGGATAAAAGCTAAGAAAGCGAAGATGCTCTTGTAAATACCCAGGAGGATGAATTTCACCCAGAAACCTTTTCGCTCAACCAGCTGACCTAAAGTGAAAAGATTGGGTTTAAGCAGGGTCCCGAGCCAATCACCCTCGGTGGTGCCGCACAGGTCTTCATAGGGATTTAAAACCGTTGAATAGCCTAATTTATCCTCGGGATCGTGCGTATTCCTACTCGTGGTATAATCGCTACAGGTATAGGTGAAAACCTGTACTTTCTTGGCAACTCCCCGCATCCACTCTCTCAGGTCTGCTTCTCTGACCAAAACGCCATCTGCATCCTGCCAGAGGTCCCAGTTACCATGGCCAAATAAAGCCACATACGGCGCTGTTTCATCTTGAAGCGTTGCGCGCAGATTCTCTCGTGTGGCATTGTTGATGATGTTCAGGCGATAGCCTTTCAGGAACCACCAGTAAACAACCGCCACCGCAAGGTCTATCCGCAGGGATATCCGGTCAGCGAATTCGCCGTTAGTTTTCAAGCTCACGAGGAAATGGATCGTGTTTCGATTAGTCAGGAGACGATACACCGCCAATGCGCTCAAGAGTAAAAATCCCACCACAAAGACGGCTGCCGCCCAGGCGTGGGAATCGGTCCCAGATTCTGTTGCCCGCAACTGGCCGATTACCTTTTCGTGCGCGATTCCTGCGAACTCCCTGATCTGGTTTGCTTTGGAGTTAATGATAATCGGATTTCTTAAGTCGCTGGTGCCTCTAAATAAAATGGTGTCCCTGATAGGGGCGCGGCGATAAACCCGGTTAAAACCATAGGCGTCTTCCAGCTCTTCAGCTCCCGACACCTCGATGTGGCTCACTCCATACGGCGTCACCACCAAAGCTCCTACCTCCTCCCGCTCAAGGGCTATAAAAGTGACCTGCCTTTTTAATTTTTCAAAAAGCTCATGTATATCTCGGTCAATCGATTTATGGTATGATGCAACCACTACCCGC
>CAYNSZ010000157.1:0-3469 GCA_964400075.1 uncultured Planctomycetia bacterium | reverse complement strand
TTAGACCCTAGCCAGGCAGCGGAGGCTGCAGAGGTGGTATTTCTTGCGCTTCCCCATCGGGTATCGATGGAAATCGCCCCGCTGTTCTTGAAAAAGAAAAAGATAGTCATCGACCTTTCAGCTGATTATCGCTTTAAAGATACCCGGGTATATGAAAAATATTATAAAACCCCTCACCGCGACAGCTTGAATTTAAATGAGGCGGTCTATGGGCTTCCTGAATTCTTCCGTAAGCATATCAAGAAAGCCCGGCTCATCGCCAATCCCGGCTGTTATCCCACGGTCTCGATATTGAGCATTGCCCCGCTGTTGAAGGAAGGGCTGATACAGGACGTGATTATTGACGCCAAATCCGGCATCACCGGCGCCGGCCGGCGGGCAGCCCTTGAGTACCATTTTGCCCATTTAAACGGGAATCTCTTCGGTTATAAACCGTTCGGCCATCAGCATCTGCCTGAGATTAATCAGCTCTTGAGCGATATCAGCGGTAAAACAGCGGCAGTACGTTTTACTCCCCACGTGATTCCGGCTGAGCGGGGTATCCTGGCCACGGTGTATGGTAAACTTGTCAAAGCGGTGGATGATGCGGCCATAAGCGATATCTACGCCCGCTACTACGGCCGCGAGCCGTTTGTTCGTTTCTTTGCTAAAAAGCTGCCCCAGCTTAAAGACGTTATTGGATTGAATTTCTGCGATATCGGGTTTGAGCGGGAAGGAAAAGACATCGTGATTATCGGCGTCATTGACAACTTGATAAAAGGCGCCGCCGGCCAGGCAGTCCAGAACATGAATATTATCATGGGCTGGGATGAGCGGCTTGGTCTGACATGAATTTTCCATTGAAAAAAGGTCTTAGCGATATTCTTTCGGCTGTCACAATGGCCGCAGGCGGTGGTCTATGAAGCTGCCTGAAGGTTTTTTGCTCTCTGGCCTGGCCTGCGGCATCAAGAAGCGAAAACCCGACCTGGGGCTTATCTATGTCTGCGGCCCAGAGCTGAGCGCTGCTGGCTTTTTTACCACCAATGCCAATCCTTCGTATTCGGTAACGCTCAGTAAAAAGCACATTCATAACCCGATACGAGCGGTACTGGTCAACAGCGGTAACGCCAACTGCCATTCTCACAAGGAGGGATTAAAAGACACCCGGGAAATCGTCGGCCGGCTCGCAGGCCATTTACGGGTCAAAAAGGAAAACATTCTTATCGCTTCGACCGGCATTATCGGGAAAAAACTTCCCAAGCAAAAGATTATACGCAGTATCCCGGCTCTGGTAAACAGCCTCACCACCGATGCGGATGATTTCGCAAAGAGCATTTTGACTACCGACACCTTTGCCAAGAAAACCTCGGTAAGCCTCAGGTTCAAAGGCCGCTCCGCGGTCATAGCCGGTTTTGCCAAAGGCGCCGGCATGATTTACCCTCATATGGCGACCATGCTGGCGTTTGTGCTTACCGACGTCGCGCTCTCCCGGGCCAGTTTTAGGTCAATGGCTCGTGAGGCAATCGAGGAAAGTTTCAATGCCATCAGCGTTGACGGGTGCATGAGCACCAACGATACGGTTTTGGTTTTAAGCAGCGGCAAAGTCCAGTTAGCCGGAAAGCTCCAGGTCGAAGCATTCCGCGCTGGGCTTAAAAAAGTCTGCCTTGGCTTAGCTCAAATGATCGTGCGTGATGCCGAGGGGGCGACCAAATTCATTACCATTACCGTGCAGGGAGCCCGCGACCAGGCCGAGGCAAAGAAAGCCGCGGAAAGCCTTGCCAACTCCAATCTGCTGAAGTGCGCCCTTTACGGAGCTAGAGCCAACTGGGGAAGGATTATCGCCGCGCTCGGGCAGGCGGGCGTAGCAGTAGAAGAAGACATCCGTGTTCAGGCTACTGATCTTAAGCGAGCCGATGTCGCCCTAAACGTGGATTTACGGCGGGGAAAGTCTTCTTGGCGCGTATATACCTGTGATCTTACCCCCGAATATATAAAGATTAACGCTTCCTATAGTTAAGAGGTGAATTATGGTTCAGGATGCGATCCGTAAGGCCGATGTATTGATCGAAGCGCTTCCCTATATCAAGAAATTTAACAAAAAAGTTTTTGTGATTAAATACGGCGGTTCTATTTTAGGGGAGGACCGGGTCAGGAAATCGGTCCTTGAAGATATCGCCTTTCTTCGCTACGCCGGGATTTGGCCGATTATCGTTCACGGCGGAGGGCCCAACATCACCGAGCGCCTGCGCCAGGAAAAAATCGAGACGGAGTTTGTCGATGGTATGCGCGTCACCGATAAGGCGACCTTACGGGTGGTTGAGGAAGAGCTTAATAAATTGAACGATTTGATCGTCCGGGAAATAAGCGCTCACGGGGTCCTCGCCCAGGGCTTTAAAACCACTCACGGCTTTCTGAAAGCGGTAAAGAAAGCGGGAGAGATTGACTTAGGCTTCGTTGGCCAGCTCGCTGGTTTCGACCGCCAGGCTTTAACCGCGTGCCTGCGGGAGGCTATACCGGTCATCTGCCCTATGGGCACCGCGGATACCCAAGAAGTGTATAATATCAACGCTGATGAAGCGGCATTTTTTCTCGCTTCCCAGCTGAAAGCCGAGAAGCTGGTGCTGTTAACAAACGTGTTGGGCGTCATGCGCGACCCCAAGGACGCGAATTCCCTGATTTCCACCATAACCGTTGCCGAGATAGAGAGCTTGATCGAGAGAAAGATTATTGATGAGGGAATGATCCCCAAAGTTCGGGCCGCTGCCGGAGCTATTTACTCAGGCATCGGCAAGGCCCACATCGTTGACGCTAAAATACCTCACGCACTTCTGCTTGAGATATTTACCGATACGGGTATCAGCACCGAAATTGTACGGTGAAAAGAGGTAGGGTAAACCCAGACAAGACTTTTAAAATTTTCTGATTACCATGAGTCAAAGCGTAGAGAAACTGTTCAAAGCGTATTCGCTTAATACCTATAACCGGGTGGGGCCGGTATTTGTCCGGGGCAAAGGCAGCTGGCTCTGGGACAGCCAGGGCAGGCGGTATCTTGATTTGTTTCCCGGCTGGGGAGTTTCTATTCTCGGCCACAGCCATCCTGGTATTGTCCAGGCGCTCAGCCGCCAGGCAAGAAAGTTAATCCATCTGCCCAACAACCTGTTTTTTAAGGAGCAGGCGATTCTGGCGAAAATAATTGCTGAATCGAGTTTCCCCAGTAGAGTCTTTTTCGCGAATTCCGGAGCCGAAGCCGTTGAGGGCGCGATTAAAATAAGCCGTCTCTTCGGTAGGGGCAAGCGCCACCAGATTATTACCATGAAGGATTCATTTCATGGCCGTACCTTTGGCGCGCTTTCAGCGACCGGGCAAAAAAAATATAAAGCGCCTTTCGCGCCCATCCTGCCCGGATTTAAAGAAGCCCGGTTAAACGATTTTGAGAGTTTCGAAAAAGCGGTCAATTCCCGTACCGTGGCTGTGCTACTTGGGTTCATAC
>CAYNSZ010000156.1:0-3475 GCA_964400075.1 uncultured Planctomycetia bacterium | reverse complement strand
AGCCGCTCAGCCAGAGCAAGGCTAGAGGAAGACCCATGTATCTTGAGCTCTACGGTATATACGAGGTGGAGGAGGAATGAAAAAACTCCATAGACTACAAGCAATAGCTCAGGGCGTAACCGCGCTCGCTTGTTTCTTTTGTTTTCTTACCGCGGCGCCTGCCAAAGAGGACTTCAAATTTAAAGACGCTGACATTCAGGTGGTATTACAGGCGATCGCCCAGAAGGCGATGCTTGAGGTCGACGAGAAAGGAGAGGTGACCCGCAAGGTCAATATCATCGTCAGCCCCGAAGTCCGGGGCCTGGTGACGGTGAACTTGACTGATGTCGAATGGCTGACTGCCCTGGAAGGGATTTTAAAAGCCTACGGCTACGGCTACGAGTGGATTGAAAATGATTTGATCCTGGTGGCTACGCTTGAAGATTTGGCGGAGCAGCGCGAAAAAGGCGCGGTAGCCGCCCAGCAGGAGCCGCTGGAAGTGCGCACTTACACCCTGCGCTATCTTGATGCCCATGACGTCAAGGCTCTGGTCGAGCCACAGCTTTCTGCCCGGGGTAGAATCAGCGTGCTTGAAATCGAGCCGCTGAGGGGTTGGCGCGCCCGCGGAGGCTACCAGGTCAGGGGCGAGACCACGACGCGCGCGGAGCGCCAGGAAGGCGCGCGGCCGCGGGCAAAGAAGATGCTGATAACCGAGACTAAATCCAACATCAGGAATATCATTGAAGCCATCCAGGCAATCGATGTCATGCCCAAGCAGGTGCTGATTAAAACCCGGGTCATGGAAGTCAACCGCGACCTGCTCAAAGACATCGGCTTTGATTTCGGCACCGGCCCCACCGGCGCTACCGGCGCTACCTTTAATATTTTGCCCACGGATGACCGGGATCACCACGGTTTGGGCGGCTATACCAGCGGCGATGTTGAACCGGCAATATTCAGGCCCAAAGCAGCTGATGTAACCGGTACTATCCCCTATGCCACCGGCATGGAATTGATTTTCCGCAAATTTACCGGGATGCAATTTGAAGCGGTGATCCACGCGCTGGAAGAGGATGTTGACACCAATATCCTCTCGGCCCCGCAGGTGGTGGTGCTTGACGGCCAGGAAGCTTATATTATCGTCGGAGAAAAAAGGCCGATCATTAAATCTGAAATCCAATCCAGCGACACCGGAACCGGCATCAGTAAATCCCTTGACTATTACCAGAGCTTAGGTATTGAGCTTAACGTCGTGCCCCAGATATCCGAAGACGGCTACGTTAACATGGCCATATACCCTTCAGTAACCACCTCTACCGAGGATGTTCCGGTTACTTCGATCATGGGTGAATTTGAGACAACCGATAATTACCCGGTTATTCAGGTGCGCGAGACCCAAACTCAGGTGATGCTCAAAGACAACGAGACCATTGTCATCGGCGGCCTGCTGAAGGACGTAAAAAGCGAAGGCGTTTTAAAAGTGCCGTTTTTAGGCGATTTGCCGTTTCTGGGACTTTTTTTCCAGCGTAAAACCTGGGATACCGAGAAGATAGATTTGCTGATCTTTATCACCGCTCATATTTTGACGCCGGGGGAGGTAGTACCCCAGGAGTTTGTCGAGGTTGAGGGTGTGACCGGAAGTTTCGAGGAAGAGGCTACAGCAGCAGTTGAAAGCTTACCGGTTGAGGAGCCGAAAAAAGAGGAATAGCCGCTCAGCCAGAGCAAGGCTAGAGGAAGACCCATGTATCTTGAGCTCTACGGCTTGAAAAACTCACCCTTCAATATCACCGCCGATCCCAATTTTTTCTTCGAGAGCTCTTCCCATAAAGAAGCCTTAGCGGCGTTACTCTATGGCATTCATGAAAAGAAGGGTATCATCCTCATTACCGGCGAGGTCGGTACTGGTAAAACTACCCTGTGCAAAGCTCTCTTGGGTAAATTGCCGCCGGCCATAAAGACTTCCATCATTCTCAACCATCCCCATTTCAGCGAAGTACAGTTATTGCAGGCTATCATCGAAGACTTCGGCGTCAAAGCTTCCCGGCGCAGCCGCTTTGATATTCTTAAAACTCTTAATGCTTTTTTGGTAGAAATAAGTTTAGCCGGCGGTAATGCGCTGCTGATTATCGATGAAGCCCAGAATTTAACCCCACGCCAGCTTGAGCAGATACGGCTGCTTTCAAACCTGGAAACAGCGCAGGAGAAACTTCTTCAGATTGTGCTGATGGGCCAGCCGGAGCTCGTGGAGACCTTAAATAAATTCTGTATGCGACAAATCCGCCAGCGGATTTTTGTCAAGCATCATCTGCTGCCCCTCCGGGAGGAGGAGATCCAGCGCTACATTGAATACCGGCTTAAGAAAGCCGGAATCGAAGACATCAATTTTCTGCCGGGCAGTTTCAAACTAATCTATGAGTTTTCTCGGGGCATCCCCCGGCTCATCAATATGCTTTGTGACCGGCTCCTGCTTCTGGGATTCGTGAAGGAAAACAAGGTATTTGGCAGGGAAAGCCTTCAAGCCTGCATCGACGAACTCACCTAAGCCATGAGTATAATCTATGAGGCCTTAAAAAAAATCGAAGAAAAGAAACCACTTGAAGTAACTGAACAACTTCCCTATCGTTTTGTCCGCGCCGATGAAATCAGCAAAAAGATTCAACGCAAGCTCTTGGCCAAGAAGCGGCGGCGGATGTTCCGGACGGCCGTGGTTATATTGCTTGTTTTAGCAGGAGTCGGGCTGGGTATGGCCGCAGCTCATATCAGCTTGCGCCGGGGGAGTTCCTTGGCCGAGATACCCCTTACAACCGGCGCAAACCTTACACCCTTAACCCAGGCTATACCAGGAGCAATACCGTTTCAGCCTGCGGTTGCGGTAGAAACTACTGCGCCAATTGCTCCGGCAACTTCCCCTGCCCCTGTATCAGCTAAGCAGCCGTACAGGCTTGAAGGTATTGTCTATGATCCGGCAATGCCTTTTGCGATTATTAACGGCCGGATCCTGCAGGAAAACGATACCGTCGATAATCTGGTGGTCATTGATATTGCCGAGAATGAGGTGAAACTGTTTAATCCTGACAGCAATACCAGGATTTCTCTGCGTTTGCCGTTTTGACCAAAGGTTATGTCCTGTTAAATATTGAAAAGTAAACTAAATATATATCTGCCTCGCTCGATACCGGGTAAATTCTCGGGCGAGACTTTACCCGGACTCGGCAGATATTAATTCCCCCGCCTCCGGCGGGAGAATTAAGGAGGGAAAGATGCGTACGGAGTATTCTTTGGGAGAAGACGTATTTCTTGCTTTGGCTACCTTTTTTGTCGCGGGCGCGGTTATATTAAAGGTTTTTAACGCCTCCTTTATGCTTGGCTTGGCGGAAGTCAAGTCATTGCATTTTTTAAAATTAGGCGTGATTGCGCTCCTGTTTAACATGGCACTCAATCTGCAGGATATTGCCCGCAAAAAATAGCCCCACGCTCAATTGGCAAATTACTCTAT
>CAYNSZ010000155.1:2546-3535 GCA_964400075.1 uncultured Planctomycetia bacterium | reverse complement strand
CCGGCCGAGCGTTCTTAGAGTTTGTCCACGGCATCAGCGGTGATACGCAGCAGCAAGAAGATGCCGCGGTACAGATTTGCCGCTCACCAGGCAGATTTATGGTGTTGCCTGAAGATGTGGCGCATGGCCGTAGGTGGCTTGGGGTAGCGGAGCGTGGCGTTTACCGCTACTACTTCAGAGTCGGCCCGGCAAAAGATAAGCCCTCGCAGGTTGTGTATGCGGATATCGCTCACCAAGATTTTGCTTCTTTACGGACGCGGGTACATGTTACCAATGATAACTCAGCAGTCGTCCTTGAGGACTTGCTTATTGATGGAGCGCCATTGACTATTCAGGGCAGCCGTTTCCATAGGCATCACGTTCATCTGGGCGTATTTTTACGGATGCTTACTGCCGACAGCTGGGATGAAGAATACGGCCTGAGAGAAATACCGCCAGCTGTGGCCGCACGGATCAAACCTTCAGACTTTTTACGGTCCTTGGCCACCCAGGACCTCAATGAGATACTTAAGTCGGTATGCTGCACCATACCTACGCAGCTTATGAGTGAGGTTGGAGGAAGATTTCTGGCTGTTGATATTCGGAACAGGAACTGGGCTCAAGGCAAAAGCACCGTTGAGATGCAGCGCGGGCGGATGTTGAGGCTCTTAAACCAGGCGCGTGATGGATTGATTTATATACTGCGCGAGCCCGGTGATACTGGCAGCTCCAATGTTGGCAACTCCCTCGATACCAGCTTGTTGCTTCCCCTTGCTTTCGTTTTGGCGTTAACAATGATAGCAGTCGTGCTCAATGAGTTCCTTAAGAATCGTCTGCAACTTGCTTTTGCCGGCATATCAACGCGTAGTCCGCCAAGGGTAAAGCCGCCTTCACATGGGCCTAAACATGCAGTAGTCTTTATGTCGGCAAAGAAGCGGGACGACAACAATGCAGCTGCCGGCGCAGGGGCGGCGGCAACAGTAGGGGCAGGCCTTGGCGACTCTGATTAG
>CAYNSZ010000155.1:0-2536 GCA_964400075.1 uncultured Planctomycetia bacterium | reverse complement strand
AACATCGAAGGAAGCAAAAAGAATGGTCAAAATCTTCCTGCACAGAGCGATAAACCTGAAACCCTGCTATTGCTAGAGCAGGCAGAGAGCATCTTAAGAGACGCAGACAAGGCATTCAGTGAGTCAGCTTATCGTCTTGCCTTGCAGACGTTTGATGAGGCGGGGCAGTCTGCAGAAGAGCTCGGCGCAACCGCCGCGCTTATAGAACGCATTGCCTTTGGTCAACAGCTTTGCAATCTGAGCCTTCATTATTTTACTGCCGGCAAACAGGTGGGCGATAGCTATTTTCCGCCTATACACGATGCGGTAGCTGAGCATCCAGTGTTTGCTCAAGGAATCGCACTGGGACATCAGGCAAGCCAGGCATTGCGCGCAAGGGAATTTCATCAAGCGGTGTTGAGCTTTACTGCCGCTTCTTTGATGTTCTGGCAGACATACCAAAGACTTAAAGCCTTAGGATTTACGCGCCTCTGCCAAGTAGCGCGAAATCATATTGCGATTACCAGGCAAGAAGCCGGCCATATTATCAATAACAGGCTCTATCACGAACTCCTTGATGTTTTAGATGGTAAGAGGGTGAATCATATTGTCGTTCAACTCGTGCGTAAATTTTCCAGATATTCTGAAATCATCCCGCTTTCAGAAATTCAACAGGAATTTTCCAGCTTAACACAAGAGCTGGTTCGGTGGGGCATTGATTCGGTCTTACTTGATGGGGCCGAGGAGAAAGAAGAGTGGTTGCCATCTCTTTGCAAAGTAGGCAGGACTCTGGTCATTGGCCCGCGATTGTCACCCTGCGATTCTGAGTTACATGAGCTTGCTTTCAAAATTCACTCTCAATTAGAAAAAGATAGTCCCTGGTCTTTCTGTGAATTCGTGCCGGTGCATCCAAAAATGAACGGCCTTATAATCTTTGACACAGACTTGGCAATAAGAAATCCTGATCTGTATCACATGCTCTTTCATCAGGGTGGTCTATTTGGCCCGGAGTTGACGCCGCTCGTAAGAGTCCAGCAGCCGCACCAGCTCATCACCCTGCAAAAATTACTCGATTCCGGTGAGGTGTGGATACCCAAAGTGAGCGACCAGGGTTTAGAGAAGCTCATTTGCGCTGCACCGTCTGAAGCGCGAATCGTGCTTCTTACACTGAGCCAAGGCGACCCTCGAACTATACCGGCTGAGGTATCAGTATCGGTAGCCGACCGCGGTTTAGAAACAGTAAGAGTTTCCCTGGATACGCAAAAGGAACTCATTGATCTTAACGCTTTGCTTGCGCTTTTGACCTATAAACTTCACGGAAAAGTTATACCAGGGAGTTTACCTTCAGGATATCCTTTATCTGAAGGACGGCTTGAAGTTTTGCTTTTACAAAGAGATTCGCTTATTCCTTCAGGTACCGTTACGCGCCCCATCGAAGGCCCATTGGTTGCGTTACAGAGAGATTACAATAAACAGTTAGCGAAATGCGGCTGGGGCAGTGCGGCTCAGACGCTGTTTCGCAGCAAACTGGAAGCTGCGATACAAAAGACAACAGCAGATTTATCTGCTTCTGAGATTTGGCGTCAAACATGGTCAGCCGAAGATGCAGCGTGTCAACTCCGCCAGAGATTTGTCCAACAGCAAAGCCAGCCGCCTTTTGCGCTTAGTCAGGATGAACATCAGGAGGTAAGCGGCCTTTTAGCCCTCGTTGAATCCGCAACTATACCCGATGCGCAGTTGAGCGTGGAAACTGGTTATAGCGGCAATGATTTAGTGCGGCATTTAGGGGTTGCCCTCGATTGTCAAGACTTGGCCGTATTTATTGAGAAAGGCCTCAGACCCCTTGTAAATAATTTGGGCGAGGGAAAACTTCCAGATGTATCTTCTGAAGCGGTGGATAGAGCTAAGCAATTAGGCAATCGCATCAGCGTCTCTCTTGGTAAGGCAGTTGAGACCATGCTCAGCGGCTTTGAGAGTTTTGATAATGATATGATTCAGGCAGGCAAACGGCGGATGCAGGAGATTTTACGTCAGCACGGCCATGAATTTCAGATCAATTATGTATGGGCACCACAGGGGCCGCGCACCGTTTCGAGCATAGCAGGAAAAATCAGAGAGCAGGAATATTGGGTGAATAGATTTAACCAGGCCCGGACAGTAGCCTCTCTTGTAGAACCGCTATTCAGAACAGGAATTTTTAATAGGGTCAAAGGGTATGAAGTTCCTGAACAGAATGCGGTTGTTGCGCTCTATGACCCGCTTGAGGAGGCGGCTCAGATTTACCATGTGCTTAAGAAACCAGCAAAAGGTAAACCTGCGCTTGCGCAGAGAGGCGCGCAAGACGCCTATGAGATGGCCAAAGAGACGCAGAAAGTGACCTTAAGACTTCTGAAGCAGGGGGCAGACCCGGGAGAAATCTTGCAGGCAAATAAGGCAGATTTGATTGGCGGGACAGTCGAGGAAAACGCAAAAATAGTTCTGGACATATTGCAGGGCGAGAAGGGAGCAAAAAGAGACGTAGTGCTATTAAATGCCTCTGCCGCTCTCGTTACAGGTG
>CAYNSZ010000154.1:2521-3541 GCA_964400075.1 uncultured Planctomycetia bacterium | reverse complement strand
ATTCCAGCTTGCTAGGATAAATTCGAGGATTTATCCCGCAGCGAATTTAGCGAGCGAAAAGACCGTAGTCGAATTCCCCGCTCCTATAGTCTTGTAGCGAGCGGGTTAACTCTCCGCCTCCGGCGGATATAACACTGCATTCCTATCTCGATGAGCCTTATCTTTTTCGAAACCCGGCCTACTATTTAATCTTTCTTACGCCCGGCAATACCGCTTCTGTTACCTTGGGCGGCTCTCCATACATATTCTGATACAAACTATGGTAGTTGTCTTTGCCGCCGGCGAGAACAAAAGCGAGCGGCATCACCTGCTTTGCCTGAACAGTCATGGCGCAAGATATATTTCTAATATCCCACTGGGCGTGGACATCCTCGCGCAGCCGTGAAATATGGTAGAGCTCCCGGGGATTAACGCGCATCAGCACGCGCCTGCGGTGAGCGTTGGTAAGAATATACGCAGCGGCAAGGGGTATCGCAACCTTAATGGTTTTATAGGCGTCGTTAGTGGCCGCGATGATCTTCTTAAAATAACCGTCCATGCCGATTTCAGTTATGGATTCAGGGACCGTCACCCCTAAGGCCGGCTCATAGCCTTGAGCGGTAATCGTGGACATGCGGTGCCGTTTCAGCTGGCCAAAGCAAGCCGCTGACAAGCTGATGGCAAAAGTTAAATGGGCGTATTCAAATTCCCGTAACACTGAGTCATAAAATTGCATATGGCGCAAAGCCGTCTTAAACAATTCCAGCCGTTCCTGCGGGGATAGGCGCTCAAAGTGCTTGCGGCAATCCGGATACGGCAGGCCGCAAGCACTGTGCACCAGGGCGGCGCCGATCAAAACATCGCTGTTCTCGGAATACTCAACCAGCTGCACCTCGCTGTCTGAAAGAACGCTCGTTGCTTTATCCGCTCCGGTTAAGGTTTTAACCAGCGCGCTTAACTCCGGGTAGGTCTTACGGTCCCGGTCGCAGGCATCGCGAAAAATAATAATATTCGAATTTCATTTGTACCCTCCAATTTCCA
>CAYNSZ010000154.1:0-2511 GCA_964400075.1 uncultured Planctomycetia bacterium | reverse complement strand
AATAACTGAAGGAGCGACCCCGGCTATCTTCTCATAGAGCATCTGACCCAGCTGTTGTACTTCAGTTAAGGAGTGCGCGGCAAAACGGCGCAGCATAAGCTCGAGGTTCCGGGCGTTGATGGTCAATCCCACCTGGGATTCAGTGGCTAAGGCCGTGATATAGCGGGCGTCCTCTTTGGCCCAGCCTTCAAGCAACCCGTGTTTTTTGGGATTGGCGGCAAGGTCCGGATATTTTTTGAAGACGTGCTCTTTCAAGCGCTCAAACAGGACAGCGTAGGCTTCATTCTGGGTATGTATGGTTTCAGTAAAAACCTTCTCGAGAGCCGTGCCCCTGATCTCCGCGGGAATGACAAAATCCTTATCGAGGGTGATATAACGCTGGGATTTTTCAGTATAAGAGCACAGACGGAATTTCTCCACCTCCTCCATGGCGTAGCGGGAAACTCCGATGATATCCAGGTTGAATACCGCGTGCTCCGCCACCGAGTGGTGGCCCATTTTAAAAATAATGCTGGAATTGGACTTGCGGGCTGATTCTACTTCCTGGCGGGCGTCTTTTCTGATTTCGTCTATCGGCCGGGGATCGCGGCTGATACGGGCGTAGGCGGCGGAGATCACCTCGGGGGTAATATCGTCCCGCGCGCCTGCCTGTTCCTGTAACTGGCGCAGGACTTCAGCGTCCACGTTGTAACCGGCCAGGTATACCCTCATCGCGCTCATTGTGCTTCTTTCATCCGTGAATGAATCTCTCCGGGCTACCCCCTCTTCAGGGTGGCCTGCTGGCCTAAAACTCGGAGTTTCCTTATAATCCCGCCTCCGCTAGATATGCAGGAAATTATCAACGATAATTTCCTGCTATCCGGCGGGCCAATAGGTTCCGGGATGCTCCGTGAAAATTTTTCAATCAAAATTTTCACGGTATACAGGCATCCCGGAAGATAATCGCATGATTTCTTCCCCCACTTAAAGACCAGGAATTCATCGCAGGCGATTAATTATAACAAGATTTGCCTGCTTTGGAAGGAGATTATTGATTAATAATTTGGTCTTGCTCAACCGCCGGCGGCGTCGCCGGAGCTTCCTCAACTGGCTGGTCTACCGAGGGCATCTGCTCTTGATACGGCAGAATCGACGCGCTGAGCGTGGCAGTTGCTTGCGTTTTATCCCAAACTAAATAGCAAATCTCAACCGCGTTCTGGCTTTTTCTGGTCTCTTTATAGAAATAGCGTCCTTCGCCCGACGCGGGGGCCGCAAGACCAAGCTGGCTGCTTGCCTGCTCTTGTGAAATCTCGGTAAATCCCGCGGCGATTTCATTCAGCGCCGCTTCATTATCGAGACTCAGCGTAAGGCTCGCGTAGAAATCAAGCCAGGAAACCATAGCTCCTTCGATAAGTTTTACGCCCTGGGGCAGGGTGTCGCCGATAAACTCCTTATAAATAATTTTTAAATAATTCTGGTAACCCAAATAGTCTAAGGCTGAAAACGCCGGCGCCAGGATCAAAAAACTGGCGACAACGATAACCAGTTTTTTCACGCTGCCGCTCAAAACAGAAGCCACCCGCAGCCGAAGAGCCGGAATATAAATAATCCAGAGGATAAGATAGAGCGCGCTATGCCACCAGGCGATCCTGATATAGTTACCCACCCCCATCAAAAAAATCATGGTGAACAAACCGATCATACCCAGTGGTACCAGGACCGCGCTGAAAACGCAGATAACGCACAAAGCCACGCGGGCAACTCTATGCTGAGGCAGAATCGTTACCTGCCCGAAAGAGTTCTTAAGGCCTGGCCGGGTGAAGTAAAACAGAATTACCAGCATGCTAAGAAAACTCAAACCCAGCCACACGAGCCGAAAGGCCGGAGAAAATAAGAGCTGGTAGAGGCCTTCATGGTGAAATACTTTGCCCACAACGAGGTATAGAGACATCTGGGTGGTATTAATCATTAAAAAAGCAAGCAGCGGAGAAAATAACAAGTGCTCCAGCCACGCCAGAGGCTTGAGGCGAAGCGTAGAAAGCCCCAACCAAAACAACCAAGCCATGACTATGCCCAGAGAAATGATCCCGAGCAGAGCCGCGACACGAAAAAAGTAAGATTGAAACCCGGCGATGGCAAGAAATACCACCATCACCAAACCGGCGACGCTAATCAAAATTTCCGATATGCCAAAGACTAATACGCCAATGGGCTTCTTCATCGGGGCTCCTTTCCTTATTTACATACCTCCGACCGCAAGCGTCGGCATGTATATACAGCCAATTATAGCGTCAAAATAAAAAATCCCAAGCAAAATTTGCTCGAGAAATTGTTCCTATTGAGTCACCTCTTCTACAACCAGTGATCGCAAGGATAGCGTTCCGCTCATATGAGCTTTTTTAAACTGCACGCAGCTACGAACATCAGCCAGTTTTAGGTCACTAGCGGCATTCATCAAATCAATAACCTGCTCACGGAAAATAGTCCCAATTGCGCTATCCCTGCGTAGTCCTTTGTTCAATGACGGGCTAA
>CAYNSZ010000153.1:0-3555 GCA_964400075.1 uncultured Planctomycetia bacterium | reverse complement strand
AAATTTAGTATATTCTTTTAAAAAAGTCAAGTGGATACTTCCGACAGGCCCATTACGCTGTTTAGCGATGATTACCTCGGCAATACCTCTATTAGTGTCATCCGGCTGATAATATTCTTCCCTGAAGAGCAGCACCACCACGTCCGCATCCTGCTCAATCGCGCCTGATTCGCGCAGGTCCGAAAGCTTCGGGCGATGGCCCTCGCGGGATTCAACTGCCCGGGAAAGCTGGCTTATGGCTATGATCGGTACATTGAGCTCCTTAGCTAACGCCTTCATGCTCTGCGATATATCGGATATTTCCTGCTGGCGGCTGTCAATGCGGCGCATGCCCCGGATCAACTGCAGGTAATCGACCATGATCAGCGCAACATCGTGGTGAGCCTTCAGTCGCCGCGCTTTGGCCCGGAGCTCAAAAACGTTGAGCGCCGGCGAATCATCGATATAAATCGGCGCCTCGGAAAGCTTTCCCGCCGCGCTGGTCAACACCGGCCATTCCGAGGGAGCTAAAAAGCCTGTCCTGACCCGGTTGACCTCAACTTTTGCCTGAGCGCACAAAAAACGCTGCATCAGCTGCTCTTTTGACATTTCCAGGCTGAAAATAGCTACCGGCAGCTTTTCCTCGATGGCCACGTTACTGGCAATGGAGGTGGCAAAGGCGCTTTTACCCATCGATGGCCGGCCCGCCACAACGATCAGATCGCCTTTTTGCAACCCCGCGGTCTTTAAATCAAAATCTTTAAACCCCGTGGGGATGCCGGTGACATGGGATTTCTTGTGATAGAGAGACTCGATAAGTTCAATACCGCTCTTGATGATATCTTTGATGTGCACATAGCCGCCTTCGATGCGCCGGTCGCTGATCTCAAAAATCAGCTTCTCCGCCGTATCCAAGATGGTGCTCACCTCTTCCTCGCCGGTATAGGCTGAAGAAATAATCTGGGTGGCATGGCTGATCAAAGCGCGCAGGAGCCCCTTTTCTTTTACAATGCGGGCATAATGGGCGGCGTTGGCTGACGAGGGGACAAAATCCGACAGTGTGGTCAAATAGGCGGTGCCGCCGGTGGCTTCGAGCAGTTTCTTTTTGCGCAGGTCTTCAGAAACAGTCAAGATGTCAATTTTTTTGCATACATCGAAGAGGGAAACGATGCTGGAAAAGATGGTCTTGTGTTCCGATTTGTAAAAAAGCGCCTCATCAACCAGCTCAAGAACCTCAGGGATGACCTTCTCGTCGATGAGCATCGCTCCGAGCGTGGCCATTTCAGCCTCGAGGTTTTGGGGAGGAATTTTATCGATATGGTGAGAAGAGGTCTCAACGCTCATTGCCTTTACCATAGCTGTTTGACGCGCATCCGCCGTTACTTGCGCATGACCCAAAGCCGCAGGCTCGCGGTAACTTGGGCGTGAAGGCGTATGGGAACATTATAGACACCCAGCTTGTCTATAGGCTCAGGGAGGGCTATCATATTTTTATCGATCTCAAAGTTTTCGGCTTTCAGTAATTTCGCGATCTGAGTTTCGTTGATGCTACCGTATAATCCTTCGTCGTCCTTGGCCTCGACGGTAATGGTCAGAGAAAGCTTCTCTATCTGCTCTTTGAGCCCGAGGAACTGCTGTTTTTCTTTTTCAGCGACCTTGACCCGGGTGCGTTTTAATTCTTCCAGGCGCTTATAATTCTTGCCGGTTGCCGGCAAAGCTGCACCCTCTGGGATAAGAAAATTCGTGGCGTAGCCGTCTTTGACCGTCACCACCTCGCCTTCAGTGCCAAGACGCCCTATAGCTTTTAACAGAATGACTTTCATGGGTTGGGGATCCTCCTCAATATAATTTTCTCTCTGCCAGAGTGCACAACGATGAATAAATTCCAAATACCAAGCACCTCCGCCTCCTTAATATTTTATCTAGGCGGATCCAAATAAATTCCAATGACCAAAATCCAAATGACCGAAACGAAAACGTTTTGGTCATTCGGTCATTGGATATTTCCACCGAAGGCGGATCCGCCTGGGTAAATATAAAACCGGCGGAGGTGCTTGTTGGGAATTTGGGATTTGTCATTTGGAATTTCAAAGAGCGCTATGGATCCGGCGGTTTTATTCCGCTCTAAACCCTACCTGCCCACGTACGGCAGGAGGTTGATGAACCGTGCCTGTTTTATTTCCTTGGCAAGCTTTCGCTGATGTTTGGCGCAATTGCCGCTGATGCGCCGGGATATGATCCTGCCCCGGGGATTGACATAGCGGGAAAGCAGCTCAATGTTCTTATAATCCAGGTCCAACTCGTTTTTACAGAATACGCAGTCTTTCTTGATGAGGTTGGCCCCCCGTTTGAAATTACGCTTAGTTTCCTTGAACTTTTTATCAAACATCTTAAATCGCCTCTCCTGTTGTTTCTTTGGCATCAGATTCCTGATGCGCGAGCTCTGCGGGTTCTTCGCCCAAATCGGTATCCTGTTCTTGATCGGCGGGCCGTCCTCCTGACGGCGACATGAATTGCACGCGGCTGGCCACGACCTCAAGGACACTGCGGGCCTTACCTTCATTATTCTGCCAGGAACGAGACTGGAGCCTGCCTTCCACGAAAACCTGCTTTCCTTTCTGCAGGTACTGGTTGCAGACTTCCGCCATCTGGGCCCAGACCACGACATTGACAAAACAAGTATCCTTCTGTAATTGGCCGGACTTATCCTTGTACTGCCGGTTGACGGCAATCCGCAGGGTGGTTACGGCTGAGCCCTGGGGAGTATAACGCAGCTCCGGGTCTTTGGTCAAATTGCCCACTAAAAAAACTCTGTTTAAATTTACCATGTCCTAACACCCCCCTCTCTCTCTCGGTTTCAATAACCAATGACCAAGATACAAGTTACAAACAAATTCCAATATCCAATATCCAATGACCAAACAGATTTTTTTTGTTTGGATATTGGGATTTGGGTATTGGTTATTTTTTGGTCATTGTAACTTGGGATTTGGTTATTTCACGCGTATCGATTATTGGTACCTAGAGCTTGGCTATTTAGTCGCATAGACGCGGCCAAGCGATACAGAGACTAAAAAGCCATCACGCACCGATCTTCACCTTGAGCTTATCTTGGCGGTTGGTGATAAGGCTGCGCAGGATCCTTTCCTCCAGGCGTATGGTCTCCTTAAAGTCCAAAAGCTTCTCCGTGTCCAGGTTAAAGGCGACCAGCCAATAACAGCCTTTATAATATTTTTTCTTTTCAGCGCCGCGGCTGCGTAAAAAAAAGTGTAGGCCTCTTTCTTTCTCCCACACTTTCGCCACCGATACTGTTCCTTCCAGGCTCTCGATCTTCTTGCGCAGTTTCTCGAAAATTTCTTCTTTTTCCGGATCAGCCAAATCAGGACGCAGGATTGCCATGCATTCGTAACTTCTTATTACCACTGTTTACTACCTCCTTATTATCGAATTGTACTTTAACAACTTGAGGTTAACACGCGAGCATGCTAAATCCGAAGCACGAAATACGAAATTCGAAACAAACAGAGAAAATACGAAATTCTAATGTTTTAAACAAATAATATACCTAAATATCTG
>CAYNSZ010000152.1:0-3564 GCA_964400075.1 uncultured Planctomycetia bacterium | reverse complement strand
GACACTTTCCCTGCGCGCTCGCCAAGCCGGTGAAAGCCATTCCATGGACGCGGCGCTTTTGATCATCGCCAGCGCGGTCATCTTTGGGATGAAGCTCGCGGTGCTTACCGCTGCCTGGGGCGGCAAGGGTACAGAGGAGATAATGGAACGCCGCAGCCGGAATTTGAAAGAATTTATTGCCAGGCGACTGGCCGATTGGGCCCACGAGCGGTACGTTGATACAGGCACGCGTCTTACCGGGCTTAACCTCGGTTCTATGGGAAGATTCTCCGCGTATCTTGAGGACAGGCTTGGTTTGGTAGATATTTATGACCTTGACCTATTGGCAACGTCGTATCATGCGCAACGAGGCGATAAGTTTAAACAGGTAGATATTGAACAAGGTTTGACGCAGGCCGGAGTGCCCGGAGGCGTTGATTTTGTCATTGCCACGCATATTTTTGAGCATGTGAACCGCGAGCTGCTAGCGCGTGATATTTTTGATACTCTGGCCGACGGTGGCAGGGCATTTGTCATTCTTCACCACCTAGCCTCGCCCTATCTTGAGGTAAACCCGACCTTTGGCGATACCAAGCCAGCTGATGAGGAGATTGCTGACCGGGCAACTGCTCTGCTCGTGCTCAAGGCTCTGCTGGGAGAAGTTAAGCTGGAATTGAGCGCCGATGAGACGCGTGAAATGATTCGCGGCGCGGGTCAGGTGTTAGCGCGTCTTAGTTATCTTGCTGAGTTCAGGCAGGCGCTTGTGCTTGAACAGCAGGGGGCGCAGGTAATGTTCCTGGACAATGAGGTTAATCCACTTGAGCGCCTACGGCTTACTTTGCAGAGCGATTTAATCAGACGCCTGGTATGGAACGCAAGAGATAAGGTATTCGGCGAGACAAGCGATGAAACTGACCAGAAGGCATTCAGCGAAATAAACGCTTTCTTCACGGGTATTGGCTTTGAAGTCATAGAAATAAAGACGCTTTACCGATACAGTAAAACCCACTCCGAGACAAGAAAGCTTGCCTTTGGCGTTGTGCTCCAAAAACCGGTTTCTGAAAAACGTAGATTAGCCGGTTTCCCCGCCGGCTTTGATGTGGTTGCAGGAGGCCTTAGGGCCGCCTCCCTGGAACGTGGTCCCGAAGGGACTTTACGTTCCCCAGAGGCCTCCGCAACTGTCTTACCAAGGGCTGGAGCTATTGTCCGTCCAGGTGTACCCGTGGCTTCACTTGGGCACGATAGCGTATCCAGCCCTGTGTCCACTCATCAGGTTGCAGGGGTCGCCTCCCCAACAACACTCCCCAATTCCCCTGCAACTGTCTTAACTCATGGGGCCGGTTCTACCGTGCCTACCCGTCGAAGCGCTACCGTGGCTGCGTCTCGGCGCGTAGGCGGGGCTGCCGGCTCTGGTCTCATTCAAGTTGCGAAGGGCTCTATAGTCGCCTCCCCGGAACGTCATGCAAGCACACGTTCCTCTGGAGCCCCCGCAACTTCATTCCCTCTGTATCATGCTGATGTTCCTGGTTCATTGTTGGCTGGTGTTGTATCAGTTATGGCCAGCGCAGTTATTGTTGGTGTAGGATTTGGAGTTATTACCATTAATCCTTTATCTTGGCTGTTTATAATTGCCGGAGCTCTGATAGCGGCAATCGGTTTACTGCCGTTGTTTGCTGCAATGCTTTTTGTCGCGCAAGCCCTGCGTTTGTGGCTGACCAAAGCAGATTCTGTCCGCGGACCGCCAGCTCAATTAAGAGAACGCATCGAGCAGAGGCTCAAGCAGGCAAAAGCTGATGTTTCGATACAATACACTGCTGATGCGGATTCAGGCGTCATCGACACCGAAGCCAATACCGTCCATATCAACCTTGGCAAATTTGCGCAACTGCCGGTTTATTTACAAGAATCTCTGCTTACCCACGAAATAGCTCATCTTACCGGCAAAGGCGAATCCGGCGCGTACTTTAGCCAGGCTAAAGGCTTTATGGCCTCAGGCCTTCGGGTGCTTGTCCATCTGGGTATGGTAATCGGGGCTGCCCGGCTTTCTATCCATATGGCATGGCTTATCGCGGGCCTTGAAACTCTTGGCCTGCCGCTGGGAGCAATATTTGCCTTGCAAGTATTTGTGCCCAGCTTAATCGTTTTAATCGCCGTATTTTACTTATGGCGTGATGCCAAGTCTTACGCAGAGAATCGGCCGCTTAAGTTCTTCTATGTTTCACCTTTACGCAATATTTCCCTGGCTAAGGCGCTGGCCATTAAAGAATTCCTTCATAATCAACAGCAGAAACAAGGCAAAAAGCCCTTAGAAGGTTTCTCTGACCGCGGCATCTGGGGCGTTGTCGATGACATTTTCAGGCATCCGTTCATGACCTTGGCCTTTGTGTTAGCAGGAGCTTTTATTGCCGCGACCGCCCCCGAGGCAGTCCTCTTGAGCATGGCTACGGTCAAAGGCGCGGTCTTCGGGCTTCTTGTCCGTTACCTCAGCAATATCTTATGGAACTTCTTCTGGAAAGACGCGGTTGGGAATGATGTCCTGCAGCGCCGCGCTGAGGATTATCAACAAGGCAGACTCTCAACAGAAGACCGTGCCGAAATAGACAGGCTCGAAACCCGCATCCTGGCTGCGCTTGGCAAAACTAATAATCCCGATCCAGAATTAATTGTCAGTAAAGCTAATAGAGCCTGGTATTGGGTTCAGGGTTTTGTCACCAAGGCCAGGATGGTATTTCCTGCGCTGGTAGGCGCGATGCAGTTTATGCTGGGAAGAATGCAGATTGTGCTCTTTGGCACAATTCTTGCCTCAGCGATTTTACCGTTTATCGGCGAAGATGCCGCCAAAACTCCGGTGCTTGCGGCGGTCTTGAGGTTCCTTGATTTTGGCGGTGTAGGTCTTGAAGCCGGGCACAGCATACTTAATGACTGGGGATTTCCAGTTGTGTTTGGAGCAATACTACGCACTACGATAATCGTGGTAGGTTTAAAGCTTGCCAGCGCAAACTTCCTGCTTACCACGAAGCAAATTGAAAGCTTGTTTGCTCCCAAAGGTATTGGTTCGCTTGACGCCGGCACTTTGCTTGACAACTATGATTCAATAAAGGATAAGAAAGCGCTTGGCAGGCTTATGGAGCAAGGCGCTATCTACTCACTGAGTAATCAGGGATTAGTGCTCCAGTTGAGGAAGCGGCTTGCCAGCGCAAGTACCGTGCACCGGAATTTCGTTCTGAGTGCCTTTGGTGATGATGACAGCTGGAAGCAGTTTTTTGATAACCCCGATGAGGAGCAGCTCAAGTTTAAAGCCAACGCCCAAGAGATTATAAGAGGCGCGCTGCTCGATGCCCCTAAGACGAAAGCACTTCTCGAAGTTTGGGAGCAGAACAAAGGCACTCCCGTTTCCCGCATTCCAGCCGCCAATATCTGGTATCACATAGTTCCCGCGCTGATTGCCTTAGGCATGATATTGACTTCGCCGCTTATCTGGCCGCTTTCCCTGTTGTATCACTACGGCTTAATCAACACCGGCATCCTCAGTAAAGACCAGGTTAAACAATTAGCAGCGTTAAGAGGATTAGTAGTTGATCCTTT
>CAYNSZ010000151.1:0-3571 GCA_964400075.1 uncultured Planctomycetia bacterium | reverse complement strand
CCCATGTTCATGGCGAAAAAAATCACGACTGCGATCAAGAAAATGTGCTTAACCATCCCTGTTCTGCTTAATGATCAGCTTAGTGGAATAAGTGGCATCAAATGCCATCGCCGTCCACGTTATGCTTCAGGGGCCGGGTATGGATACCGCATTCGCCGCCGCACTTGCTGGTGCCGATCCAGCGGCCGGCCCGCTCATCGTCGTCATTGGTGATTTTCGTGCACGGCGAGCATCCCAGGGAGCGGTATCCAAGAGCATAGAGCGGATTAACCTTAACGCCGTAGAGCGCTAAATACTGCCACACCTCACGCTCTTTCCAGATAAGGATGGGATTAAGCTTGATTAATCCTTTGTCCCGCTCCTCGATTTCCTTAAAATCAGTCCTGGTGCGGCCTTCAGTGCAGCGCAGGCCAGTCACCCAGCAGCGCACCCCCATTTCCTCTATTGCCTGTTTGACCGGCTGCACTTTTAAAATATCGCAGCAAAGGTCCGGGTTAGTTTTATAGAGGTCAGCAGGTATGAAAGCGTCGTTTTTGTATATCTTCAGTTCTGGATACCTGGCAACGGTCTCATGCATAAACTGGACTGTTTCAAATGGCTTAAACTGGGTGGTGACAATAAACCCTTTTATCTTCGGGTTCACCCGCTTGACCAGATCCCAGACAGCCACTGAATCCTTTCCCAGGGAATTGGCTACGACTAGGCTTTCTCCATATTCTCGGTACGCTTCATCAATAAGCTGCAATGAACGATCAACTTTCTCCTTAAAGTTCAATTTCTCAACCAACACGCGCGAATCATCATCTTTGGCCTGGGTCAATAAACTCATCGGAAACCTCCTTTAATTCGCCAGCTAAAAGCCTTAACTAACGAACGGCTTTTGTGTTCAAACATTAAAGACTACCAATGCTATTTAAATGCTAGTAAATATACTTAAAAAATAAGGCCTATTTTAGGCCTTTATACATTACTAATTTAGTAGATTTAGTAGTAATTAAAATATAACATATTTTCCCGATATGTCAAGCATAAATTATAAAAATTTTTCGTGGCGTTATTACCCTTGTCTGTATTACTCAATTCTACCGCTCCCTGGAAGCGGGTATTGAAAACCATGCTGAATGTGGTAATATTATTCGTTACCGGTTATGGCCACCTCGGCCTCGGTTTAATGCAACCATTGGGTAACTATATCTAAGCGGCTCATAAAAACAATTCTTATTTTACCTATCTTCTTTGTATCTGGGATAATCAATTCGTTCGCAGGCGGGCCAGTTTATCTGGTGATTGAATAAAACTCAATTACTCCCCGCGGCCCAAACGCCTTCGACGTTTGGGCCGAAGGCGTTTGGGCGGGGCTCTCCTGCGCTCTTTGAGCTTCGGAGAAGTCTCTCCGTAGTCACGCCATGCCGTACGGCATGGCGGACGCAGGAGGATATCCACTTCATTTCGTTGAAAGCTACCAGCCCGAAGAATAAATAACCAGCCTCTTTCAGGCGAGCATGATAAGCACGCATGAGTATAACTGAATGGCTTTCCATAAATCCCGCGCCGTTTGCCTTCTTCGGCTTCTTCTGCCTCTGGGCTCTCATTATCAAAATGGTCTCTCTTGCCGGGGGCTGGACTAAACTTGCCGCGTACTATCAGTCAGATAAGCAATTTCCCGCAAAAATCTACCGCTGCCAATACGGAAGAATGAAAGCGGGAGTGCAGTATAAATCCAGCCTGGATGTCGGCATGGACGCAAGCGGCTTATACCTGCGTCAATTTATTTTTTTCCGGCTCTTTCATAAGCCGCTGTTTATCCCCTGGGGTCATATTAACCCTAAGCGGATTGAAAACAGGCTGTTCAAGGGCGCGCGACTTGAATTCCCCAGAGTCCCGGGAGTATATCTGGATATAGTTAACAGCCTCTTCCACGAAATGACCCCCTACCTGAAAAAATACCATCACTAAAGACAAGCTTCTACCGGCTGCCGGTACCGATTCATAATTTACTATTCCTTCATTTTTGATTCGTGCTATAATCCTGTGGTATTCGTATGAAAAAAATCAACGCTTACAGCCTCTATCTGGTCTTAAGCTCTGAGTATTGTGGCGGCCGCTGCCCGCTTGAAATCGCGCAAGCGGCCATAGCCGGCGGCATTGATATGCTGCAGCTGCGTGAAAAACTTATGGCGAGCGAAGAACTCCGCAGACTGGGAAAAAAGCTCTCGACAATATGCCAAGAGCGCTCTATAGTATTTATTGCCAACGATGACCCGCATCTGGCCCGGGATATCGGCGCTGACGGAGTACACCTGGGACAGGAAGATCTAGAGAAATTCCCTATATATAAGGTAAGGGAGTTCCTTGGGCCAGAGAAAATAATCGGCGTATCCACTCATTCCCTGGAGCAAATTCAGGCTGCGAACAGCCTGGATATCAACTACATCGCCTACGGCCCGGTCTTTGAAACCAAAACCAAGAACTATTTCCTCGGCACGCGGGATATTACCCAGGCGCTGGCTATCTCACAACATCCAGTCTTTGCCATCGGCGGGATTCATGCCGAAAATATGCCAAGCCTGCTTGAACTGGGCGTAAAAAATATCGCCCTGATACGGGGGATAAGCGAAGCTAAAAACATTACCCAAGCGACCACAGAGTTAAAACGCCTTATCCGAGCCTGCCAACAATACCATGAAGCTAAAAATTAACGGCAAACCTCATGAACTTTCAGGACCAATGAGCCTTCTGGAACTTATCCGGGGGAAAAATCTCGACCCTGAAAAAATAGTTATCGAACACAATAATCAGATTATCGACCGCCAGAACCTAGGACAAATCACCGTAAACCAGAACGATTCAATTGAAATCGTCAGCTTTGTGGGAGGTGGCTAGATGAGTGACTCACTGGTGATTGCCGGAAAAAATATTAATAACCGGCTGTTTATCGGAACTGGAAAATTTTCTAGCTTCCAGAAACTCAAAGAAGTCTTAACTACGACGCAAGCTGAAGTAGTTACCGTTGCCTTGCGCCGGGTGGATGTGGGTTCAACCAGCGATAATATCCTCGACTATATCCCCAAAACCTGTCAACTGCTTACCAATACCTCAGGCGCCCGTACTGCCGAGGAAGCGGTGCGCATCGCGCGCCTGGCAAAAGCATCGGGCTGCGGAAACTGGATAAAGCTTGAAGTAATTGCCGACAATAAATATCTTATGCCGGACAATATTGAAACGCTGGAGGCGACCCGAATCCTGGCTGAGGAAGGTTTTGTGGTATTACCCTATATGAGCCCGGATTTATCCCTTGCCCGCAGGTTAGTAAAAGCCGGGGCAGCCACAATCATGCCCTTGGGTTCAGCTATCGGCTCAAAACGCGGGGTAAAAACAGCCGAGCTTATCAGGATACTGGTCAATGAGATCAGCGTGCCGGTTATTGTCGATGCCGGGATTGGCTATCCATCGGATGCCGCCTATTGCATGGAAATAGGCTGTAGCGCGGTCCTGGTCAATACGGCTATTGCCACGGCCAAAGACCCGGTGGCAATGGCTCAAAGTTTTCTCCTGGCGGTGAATGCCGGCA
>CAYNSZ010000150.1:0-3616 GCA_964400075.1 uncultured Planctomycetia bacterium | reverse complement strand
TTTTGATGATGTCAATACCTACTCCGACCAGCATAAGCAACACAACCCGTTCTACTGGGTAACCGGCCCTGCCTCAGCGCTTGATCAGGGAACACATCTCATCTACCGCGGCGGCGATACCGGTAAACAGGGAACGCGAAATGATTGAATGACCGATATTCAGCTCCTCGATTGTCCTTATGGTTACTATCTTTTTAACGTTTTGATAATCGAGCCCGTGGCCGGCAGCGACAGCCAAGTCCAGTCTTCTGGCGCAGGCGCAGGCTTGCTTTAACTTTAAAAGCTCGCGGCGAGCTCCTGCGGGGCTCCTGGCTTCAGAAAAACCGCCGGTATTAAACTCGATACGGTCCGCGGCAAGGTCTCGCGCGGCTTGAACCTGTTTTAAAACAGGGTCAATAAACAGGCTCGCGACGATACCGTTAGCCTTAAGCGCTTCGATCGCCCGGCTAATTTTCAAGCGGCCTTTAATCAGGTCAAGCCCTCCCTCGGTGGTCAGCTCCCGGCGCCGCTCCGGGACCAGCGTCGCCTGATGAGGGGCGAGAGTGCGGGCAATGGCCACGATTTCTTTATTCACGGACATCTCAAGGTTAAAGGGAATAGTGATCGCCCGCTTGATAAGAAAGATATCCCGTTCCTGAATGTGGCGACGGTCCTCCCGCAGGTGCGCGACGATCGAATCACACCCGGCAGATTCAGCCAGAAGGGCGGCCACGACCGGATCGGGATACTGCGTGCCGCGCACCTGGCGCACCGTGGCAACATGGTCAACATTGACTCCCAGTCTCAGCCTGCGCATCCTTTCGCTTAGAGCTCCGGTGGCAAAAAGGCGCGGGCACAAAATCATACCGGCGCCCCGCCCTTAAGTACTCTTGCCGCCGCCGGTAATAGTACCGATAATATAAAACCAGAGAAGAACGGCAATCGCCAGGGAAGCGATTTTCAGCCAGAAGTTATTGGTGAGAGCCTTTTTAAGGTCGAACATTTTAAATAATTCCATAGCAGCCTACCGTGGTTTCGAGAGTTGGCCTTTTAAAATCGTTAGTAGATCATTCGGAACTAAATTGCTCGAAAGCTGGCCGTTGATCGCCAGTGAAATATCGCCGGTTTCCTCAGAAACGCTGATGACCAGGGCGTCGCAATTTTCAGAAAGGCCCACGGCGGCGCGGTGACGCATCCCCAGCGAACGCTCTAAATCAGGATTATCGCTCAAAGGAAAAAGGCAGGACGCGGAAACTATCTGCGTACCGTTAATGATAACGCCTCCGTCGTGAAGCGGCGCGCCGGGATAAAAAATATTCTGCAATAGCTCAGGACTTAACTCAGCGTGCAGCAGGACTCCGCTTTCGCTATATCGCTTCAGGCCCATTTCCCGCTGGATAGCGATGAGGGCGCCTGTTTTTTTGCGGGAAAGGCTTCCGACTGCCGCCACGATATCCCGCAAGGTTTTTTCTATTTCCTCCTTTTTCGGCTCGACATAAAAAATATGGCGCCTGCCCAGATGGATAAGCCCCTCGCGCAGTTCCGGCTGGAAGATGATGGCGATAAGGATAAGGAAAAAAGCGAAAAAGTAGGTCAGGAGCCTGGTCAATACCGGGAAATCAAAAAGCTGAAAGGCAAGCAGCGCCAGAATAAGAAAAATAATGCCGCGCACCAGATAAATCGCCTTGCTGCCTTTGAGAAAGAGAAAAATCCGGTAGATAACAATCCAGAGGATTATAATCTCGGTGATATCTTTCCAGTTAAGGGGCCGGAACGCGAATTCCATCAATTGAGCCCTGCCTGCGAAACGATTTTTACTGCCGCGACCGCCTCAGGGACATCGTGCGCCCGCAGGATAGTGGCGCCGTTAACTAAAGCGATAGTACTTGCGGCAATAGTTCCGGGTAACCGTTCATTCACCGGCCCTCCGGTAATGGCGCCGATGAAGGACTTGCGGGAGAGGCCGATAAACAACGGCAGACCAAACATCTTTAACTGATAAAGCCTGTTGATAATGGTTGTATTATCTTGGCAGCGCTTGCCAAAGCCGATGCCCGGGTCAAGGCATAGCTGGTCCCTGGCTATCTTATGGGCATCGCAGAAAGCAAGCCGTTCATTGAAAAAAGAAACGATCTCTGCCATCACCTCCTTATAGCGGGGGTTTATCTGCATGGTCGCGGGAGTCCCTTTCATATGCATGAGGATACAGCCCAATTTATATTGTGCGATGAGCCGGGCAAGGGAAGGATTATGCCGGAGAGCGTTGATGTCGTTAATGATATCGACTCCTTCCTCAGCTGCTGCCCGGGCAACCGGATACTTATAGGTGTCCACCGAAATCAGTACTTTTTTAAATTCCTTTCTAAGAGCGCGGACAACCGGCACGACCCTCTTGAGTTCCTCCTGAACAGCCAAAGGCTTGGAATACGGCCGGGAAGATTCTCCGCCAACATCAAGCATTCCTGCTCCGGCTTTGACCATTTGGCCGGCTTTCGCTAAAGCAAGACTATTGACTTTAGACTGCAGGCTGCCGGCTTGAACCAGGAGCCCGTCACCGGAGAAAGAATCAGCGGTAACATTAATGATGCCGCAGACTAAGGGCGCGCGCAGCCGCACGCTTTTTGCTCCTGCCCTGAGATGGAATTCTCTTTTTTCCATATTCCCAAGGCAGGCTTTGAGGCCTTGGGAAATCGCGTCGAGGCCGAAGGGCTGGCCAGCCAGCTTCTGGCAGAGTTTCATAAGCTGACTCCGGCTGCCGAAGATCAAACAACCGGTTGTTTTGTTTTCGAGCAGCGCTGACCGCTCAATGGCCGCGTCGCTGCCCAAGGATAAAAGGTGCTGTTTGATGATGTTAGCTTCCCAGGACTTTATCCCCTCGATCCTGAACGCCTCCCCCACGGCTTTGGAAGCCATCAGGCCGATACCTTGTTTGCTTGCCCCAATGGACATCATAAGGCGGCAGGCAGAGCTTTCAGACCGGATTCGAAGGGGGAGTATGTTCATGGTCAAGACCGAGCAACCGCTTCACTTCTTCGGCATTCAGCACTTCTTTTTCAAAGAGCGCGTCGGCTAATAATTTCAACTTATCCTTATGGGCCTGAATAAGCTGCTTTGCCCGGGCATAACAATCATCAACGATGAGTTTTACTTCCTGGTCAACGATATGGGCGGTTTCTTCGCTGTAATCCCTCTCCCGGGCAATATCCCTTCCCAGAAATATCGGCCCTTCGCTCCTGCCCAAGGAGTGCGGCCCCAGGCGATCGCTCATGCCGTAATCGCAAACCATTTTCCTGGCAATCCGGGTAACCTCTTCCAGATCATTCATCGAGCCGGTGGTCAGGTCTCCCAGATTTATCTCCTCTGACGCCCGGCCGCCGAGGGCAACGGTTATTTCACCCAAAAGCTCCCGCCTGGATCTATAGCGCCGGTCCTCACGCGGAGGCATGAAAGTATAGCCGCCGACCATTCCCCGCGGAATGATGGAAACCTTGGTCATAGGGTCCACTTCGGGAATCAACAGCGAAAGCAGGGCGTGGCCCGCTTCATGAAAGACCGTCAACTCTTTCTCGTGCTTGGTGATAATCCTGCTTTTTTTCTCAGGCCCCATCATGACGCGCTCGATGGACTCCTCCAGCTC
>CAYNSZ010000149.1:767-3621 GCA_964400075.1 uncultured Planctomycetia bacterium | reverse complement strand
AAAACTGCCAATATTCTTTGTAAATAAAAGCCTCCTACTCCTGTGCCTGAGGCGGTTTTGGCGGGGTAACCTGCCGTTTGGAGGTAGTGGTAAAGGAGTAATCCAAATTGCCCTCCAGCTTCTGAAAACTGATTACCCCGGACATGGTATCAAACTCTTCGCTCAGCTCGCCTTTAAAAAAGACGACTTCATTCTCCTTTGACTGCATTGTTTCCCACTCGGTCTTTCCGTCCTCTTTCAGGGTGAGGGTAAAATTAGTCGGCAGGAACCCATCGCGCGCCAGGTTCTCGGTTGAAACCTTGCGGTCGTAAAACAGTATCACGTCCGTTTCCTGCTTTCCCTTACCGTCTAACGGAACCATATCAATCTCCCAGGAGGTATTGTTCAGCATTTCCTTACGTTTGCTGATTAATGCGCGCCTACGCTGCAACTCCTCGCTGGTTTCCTTGGTAAATGCCGGCCGTGCCGGCTTAGTAGTTTCTGGAGCAGTAACTTGGGGCGTGGGAGTTTGCGGTACTGAAACGGGCTGCTGCTGCGGCGGAACCGCTTGTTCTACCTGAGGCGGTTGTTCGGGTTGCGGCTGTGGTTGGCTTTTCGGTTGTGGTTTTTGGCCCGGCATGGGTATGCCTCCAGATGAGGCAAGGACTATGGTACCTGCCAAAAGTCCTACCAGGACAGATAGAAGACAGCTTGCGACCAGTTTCTTCATACCCCTCCTCCTTTGTTTAAGCTTTGTTTAAGATAAGCTCGTATGGCATACCTGCCACAGACTATCTATTATAATATAAAAGTAGAATTATTTAAGAGGTTTTTCACCTTCCCAAGCCTGCCAGGTCAAAATATACTTTTTAACCCAATCTACCTCTTTATCTTCCCTTGATGCCAGTTTAAGGTATTGCTGAAAATAATCAATTGCCTGAGGCCGGTTGACTAAATATTCCGCGTAAATATAGCCTAAATTGAAATAGGCGTAGGCATCGTCGGGATTAAGCTCGATGGCTTTTTCAAGCTCGGCGACGGCACGCTTGTGCTGGCCCTCCTCAATGTAAAAAACCCCTAAATTGTAGTGCATAAGCGCTGTTTCTCTCAGGAGGACTTGGTTCTCCCGGGCTATTTCGGCAAATTTTTTAGGCACGGCCGTGAGTTTCTCGTCAAGCTGCTTATTCGTTTTCAGGGATTCGGTATACTGCTTCTTTAAGACCTCTATCTGACGGCGGTAAATCTCTGACTCAGCCTTAACGGCAATTTTCTCGCTGTCGGCTTTTTTAAGCTGCTCATTCAGCTGGCGGGCCTGTTCCTCGAGGCGCTGGTTTTGTATCTCAAGCCGCCGTAAATCCTCACTGAGGGCATCAGACATTTTATACCTGACCTCTTCTGCCTCGATGCGTTTGTTTAAAGCTTCTATCTGGTTACCAAGCTCAGCCTTGTCTTTCTGAAGAGCCTCGATGTGATTCTTAAGGTCGGCAATGGTCTGGGAGAGCGACTCTTTCTGTAAATCGAATTCTCTGGCGTTGTCCTTCAAGCGTTTGATCTCGTCCTCGACCACGCGCATTTCGTTTTTGTATTTCAGGAGGCTTTTCATCTGAATCTCGATGTTATCGCGGTCGCGCACTGTCTTTTCATATTCCTGGCGAAGCTCCTCGCAGCTGGTAGTGCCTGAAACCTCCTGCTGGGCGTTTTTAAGCTGGATAGCAAGATTCTCCCTGTCCCGCAGGAGGCTGTCGTATTCTTTCTTAAGCTGTTGGAGCTCATAACCCGCATCCTGCTGCTCTGCGTCCGGCGTAGGCTGCGCAAATACCCCAGACGCAGTCCAAAGTTCCAGGCTAAGGATAAAAATTGAAAAAAATATTTTTTTCGCCATGCTCATTCTATATACTTCATTGGCTTTAACGGAGCCGGCTGGGATTCTCCGGGTACATCTTCGGCGTCGCCCGCAGTGGTATAATCCTGATACGATTTAAACCCGGTTGAGATTTCTTCGTCAACAAACAAGGGGTATCCCTGGTCTTCTTTATCAAGTTTATGCCCGAAGTCACGGGCATAACCGGTGGTCAATTCGTCTCCGCTGATAATGTGCGGGGTTACCATGAGCAGAAGCTCAGAGCGGCCGGTGGTTTTACCGGTAGATTTGAATAAATGCCCCAGGAGAGGGATATGGCTAAAAAATGGGACCTCCTTTACGTCCTCAATCCGTCGCTCCTCCTTTAAGCCCCCGATAAGGATGGTGGATGCGTCCTTGACCATGACCGTGGTCTGGGCTGAAGCGGTATTGATAATCGGAATTCGGTTGCCCTCTGAAGTTTCAAGAAAAGAAGTCACGCTGCTGATCTCCGGATTGATGTTTAGGGTGACAAATCCATCTTCGTTTATGGTAGGGGTCAAATTCAGCTGTATTCCCACGTCGACAAAAGTGACCTCCTCGGCCACGGTGGTGGTGCTTGAAGTCTGAGTGGTGGTATTGGTGATGTAGGCCTGCTTTTCACCGATATGAACCTTGGCTGTCTGGTTGTTGATGACCGCGACCTTAGGCGTTGCCACCACGCGGGTATCGCCGATGGTGCGTAAATATTTAATGACAACGTCGAAATCGTGGTGGCCAACGAGCCCCACGTGCAAATTGCCGAGTCCGGTTACCGGCTTGCTTGCGTTATAATTATTTTCTCCGACAACAGTACCGCTAAAAGGATAGCCCCCGACATAGTCAAGTCCTTGGATTGGCGTCCCATCAGGAGCGATAGCGCCTTCGTAAACGGTTTTACGCGAACGCCACGCGTCAGTGGCAGCCTGCACCGCGCTGAAGGGGTAAGAGCCGACGTAGCCCAGGCCGCGTTCGGCCATAACCTGAAAGAGTCCC
>CAYNSZ010000149.1:0-706 GCA_964400075.1 uncultured Planctomycetia bacterium | reverse complement strand
AGGTGTGGGCTCGACCAGGACCTCCAGGGACTTTTTATCCAGCTCCGGGAGCAGCGGCTCGATTTCTTCAAGGCGGGCCGGCAAGGTCTGGACTACGACCTGGTTGGTACGGGCATCAGCCCGGATAGAACCAACTCCTTTTAAATCAAGCTGGTTCTTAAGCTGCTCGACAATGTCCTTTGCCTGAGCGTATTTTAAATCGATTACTTTCAAAACCGTATTTTTACTTTCAAGCGAGGTGATAGCCGCTTCGATTTCATCGAGCCTCATGGGAATATCGATTACCAGTATGCTTCCCGATTCCGGATTAAGCAGAGCCTTGCCTACTTCGCTCTTTAAGGTATTGCACAATTCGAACGCCTGTTCGGGGACGGCGTAGGAGAGCTGGAAAATCCTTACCGCGCGCAAATCCGTGAAATTTTTCCCGTAGAGGTCGAAATATTCCTGCTTGGACATCACGTTATAAATGGTACCCCGCTTATCGAAGGCGAGGTCGTGCGAACGAAGCATTATCTCCATCACGTCGCTGATAGGCGCGTTTTCAACCATAAGGGTGACTCTCCCCTGTACGTTGCCGGTAGGAATAATGTTAATGCCGGCCTTGGTGGAAATAAATTTTAACGCCTCGAGCATATCGATGTCTTTGAAATCAAGGGATATTCTGGCTTCAGATACATTGCCTCCCGCCTCAGAAAGTCCTCCGATG
>CAYNSZ010000148.1:0-3692 GCA_964400075.1 uncultured Planctomycetia bacterium | reverse complement strand
GGAATTGCTGGTGAAGAATCCCTGCAGGACGGCGCCTATGCCGCCGATTTTACCCACGGCCTCGTGAGTAACGTGGACCAATGTTGTTTCAGTACCCATATAAATTCCCTCCATAGTTCTATGAAGCCAAATCCGATTGTTCTGACCACCTCCATACAAAATATAAGAAATAGTTTCATCGTTTCCAAACCGGATGGGGACGTCCGGTGTGTTAAATTATAAAGTCCGAGAAAAGGCGTGGGATTGGCGATTGGGTGATATTTTTTAAGACTTTGAGGCCGGGTGAGGAAATTTTTCCGCCGGCATTATTTTATTCTGGAGCGCAAGGTTTTTATCAGGCCGGAAAGGACCTGCTTCGGGATATCTGCGAGCTCCGGCTCCGGTACTTCGCTGGCCGATATTCCGTCGAGGATTTTTATGGCCCTTTTACCGCAGGGGATAACGGCATTAGAGGCCCTTTGGGCATCCTCGAGGTCGCCGTCAGCCATCATTCGCAAATACATAATTATGTTATTGGTCAGCTCTTTATCGCTTAGGCCGTAGACGGGGACAGCCCTTTCTGGTGAGTCATCGAGAACCTCTCTCTGCTCTTTCATTATCTCCTGCTCGATCCTGCGGGTTTCATCCCTCAGGCGTTTTTGTTCCTCGAGGTCGGTCGCATCGAGAGGCGCGAGCTTAAGCTCTTCGCCGATGTTCGAATCGGGGACATACACTTTTTTATGGCATGCCGGACACTTGCCCCATTTTCCGCCGGCATTATCCGGGGCTTCAATCTTTTTGCCGCAATGTTCGCAATGAAATGCAATGGCCATTTTGTAACCTCCGAATTATTTATCTTTTTTATATTCAGCAACTACCTCAGTGGTTATGCCGCCGCGAGGGGTGAATCGCGAGGTAATTTTCATCCGGCGCGGCTTACAGGCACCGGACAAGTCATCCAGTATATCATTTGTCAGGGCTTCGTAAAAGATGCCTTTATCGCGGTAGCTCTGCATATAAAATTTGAGGCTCTTAAGCTCAATGCAGAGCTTATCGGGGCAATATTCGATGGTAATTTCGCCGAAGTCGGGCTGACCAGTTCGGGGGCAGAGACTGGTAAATTCGGGACATCTGATTGTTATCCAATAGTCCCGTGCGGGGCTGGGATTGTCGAACAGTTCAAGCTCGGGTTTTTTATCCATTTATTGAACCTCGCAAAAATCCGGCTAAATCAATATAATAGATTTCGATGAATTTGACAAGGTTAAAAAATGACGGTGAAAGATAAAAAAGCGGTGGTTTTACTGAGCGGCGGCCTGGATTCGACTACGACTCTGGCGATAGCAAGGAGCAAGGGGTATCGATGCTATGCTCTGACGTTCAGATACGGGCAGCGGCACAGGCGGGAAATCGAGGCGGCGAAGAAGGTGGCTTGTTTTCTCGGCGCGGTCGAACACCGGTGCATCGATATAGATTTGGCACAATTCGGCGGGTCGGCACTTACGGATTCGGCTATCGAGGTGCCGAAGGAGGGCAGTTCAAGCAGACAGGGGCATATACCACCGACGTATGTGCCTGCCCGCAACATAATATTTTTAAGCTACGCACTTGCGTGGGCGGAGGTGCTGGGGGCGTTTGATATTTTTATAGGGGTTAACGCGGTTGATTACAGCGGATATCCGGACTGCAGGGACGAATTTATAAAGGCGTTTGAAAAGACGGCCAATCTTGGAACCGCGGCGGCTGAAGGGAGAGGCAAATATGAAATTCATACGCCGATTATAAAGATGACAAAGGGTGAAATTATCCGCACCGGCACGAAGCTCGGCGTCGATTACTCGCTGACGCACAGCTGCTATGACCCTGACGAGAGAGGCAGAAGCTGCGGGCGATGCGATTCGTGCAGGTTAAGATTAAAGGGATTCGCTGAAGCGGGGTTAAGAGACCCGATTGAGTACAATGAAGGTAATTGATATTTTTTATTCTCTTCAAGGTGAAGGATTTTTGGCGGGCGTTCCGAGTGTGTTTGTGCGTCTGGCAGGATGTCCCCTGCGGTGTAAGTGGTGCGACACGAAATACGCGTGGGACGAAAGGGGCGGAAAGGATTACAGTATCGAAGAAATCTGCGAAGAAATTCAGAAATGGGAAAGTAGGTTTGTGATAATAACCGGCGGCGAGCCGATGGTAAACTCGGACTTGCCAGAGCTGGCGCAAAAAATAAAACAACTCGGGAGACATATAACAATTGAGACGGCAGGCATTGTGTTTGTGCCGGGTTTGGCGTGTGATTTAATGAGCATCAGCCCGAAATTGAGTAACGCAGGGTCAGTCCCGGAAGAAACTACTTTACGCAAGCTGATTGATAATTATAAATACCAGCTAAAATTTGTGGTGGATTCAGAGAACGACCTGGCGGAGATTAAGCGAACGATAGAAAGAATCGGAAACGTTGATTGCGGCAAGGTAATGTTAATGCCGCAGGCGGCTACAAGAAATGAGCTTTTAGCTAAATCGCCAATGGTTGCTGAGATGTGCAAACAAACCGGTTTTGTATTTTGCCAACGACTGCAAGTTTTGGTATGGGACAATAAAAGAGGCGTATGAACTTAGCGATTGACACTGAAGGAGAAATACTAAATAATAACAAGTAACTGCAAGGCCCGGGTGGCGGAATTGGCATACGCGCTAGCTTGAGGTGCTAGTGGGAATACCCCTTGCAGGTTCAAATCCTGTCCCGGGCAGTATTTCAGCGATAGAATTTTTCTTTTTATGGTCTTGACATTCCATATAGAATGGCTGTAATTTGATACAGGTTTTTCATTTTTCTAAACCCCTGCTTTTTCCTCTCTCCCCTCCCTCCGCATAGCAGGGGTTTTTTTTATATTATCTGGTTTTCGCTAAATACGGGCTGTTTATTTTTGCCGAAGTCGTTTTTCTCCATTCGTGAGCGTCTTTTTTTGAGGAGATTTCCGCGGATGTCCTGAATTTCATTTTTTAACTTCCGGCTGCCCTTATCTCTTAATGTATAAATCAGGCCGCCTGTCACTAAAGCCACAATGAACACCCATACAGAGAACCCATAAAAACACACAAGGCCATAGTACTCTATGACAGTAAGACCAGCCATGACGATAGCTGCGATACCACACCACATCGTAATAAATTGTTTTTTGTTCATAATCTAATTCCTTTACCCTGTTAATAAAATCGATATTCAAATATCAGGACAGGCCCAGCCGTTCCGCTTCAACGTCAAGGCCATATTGTTTCATCTTCTTATATAAAGTTGTGCGATTTATTTGCAACGCTCTGGCAGTTTCCTGCCTATTCCAGTGATTGGCCTCAAGCGCCTGGCGGACGATGTTTTTCTCCGGGCCCGCCAGCGCATCCTTTAAGCTCATAGGGTTATACGCCTTTCGCCGCTGGTCCTGCTTGATTGAGTTCGGCAAGTCGAGAGGACCGATGAATTTATCCTTACTGAGGAGAACCGCCCGTTCAATTGTGTTTTCCAATTCGCGCACGTTTCCGGGCCAGGAATATCGCTCCAGATATTCCATAGCTTCATTGGTAATTCCGAGCTTTTCTTTGTTGTGCTGAGAGCAATAAACCTGCAAGAAATGCTTAGCCAGGAGCCGGACGTCACCAACTCTATCGCACAGGGGCGGCAAGTCGATGGTCACTACGTTTATCCGGTAATACAAATCTTCCCTGAA
>CAYNSZ010000147.1:0-3783 GCA_964400075.1 uncultured Planctomycetia bacterium | reverse complement strand
GATGCGGCTTCCATCCTCAAGCCTGCCTTGGCGCGGGGCGAGCTGCAGACCATCGGCGCCACCACCCTGGATGAGTACCGCAAGCATATCGAGAAGGATGCCGCCCTTGAGCGCCGCTTCCAGCCGATTTTTGTGGAGCCAAACACGGTTGAAGAGACGATAAAAATCCTCGAGGGGCTGCGCGACCGATACGAAGCCCATCACCGGGTCAAGTTTACCGATGATTCCCTGGCAGCATCGGCCAAGCTTTCTGACCGCTACATCTCAGGCAGGTTCCTGCCCGATAAAGCTATCGATTTAATCGATGAGTCCGGCGCCCGGTCGCGCCTGGCGGTATTGACTGCTCCGCCGGAAATTAAAGCGCTTGAGGAGGAAATTACCGATATCGTCACCGAAAAAGAAGCTTTAATCAAACAGCAGGATTTTGAAAAGGCCGCGCGCCTTCGTGATAATGAAAAGACCCTGCGTCTTAAGCTCGAGGGGCTTCGCCGGGACTGGAGTAAAAAGAGAGACCAGATCACCCCTGAAGTTACCGAAGAGACTATTGCCCAGCTTGTGGCCCAGATAACCGGCGTACCCATTTACCGGCTTGAAGAAAAGGAGTCGGAAAAACTGCTGAACATGGAAGAGGAAATCACCCTCCGGGTAATCGGCCAGAGCGAGGCAGTGAGCGCCATAGCCCGTTCTGTTCGGCGTTCCCGCGCCGGTATCAAAGAACCGCGCCGGCCCATCGGCTCGTTTATGTTTTTAGGCCCTACCGGAGTGGGTAAAACCCTCCTTGCCCGGGCTTTGGCAGAACTTATGTTCGGTAATGCCGAAGCTTTGATACAGCTGGATATGAGCGAGTATATGGAGAAGTTCAACGTTTCGCGTCTCATCGGCGCGCCTCCGGGATACGTGGGGTATGAAGAAGGCGGCCAGCTTACCGAACGCATACGGCGCAGGCCGTATTCGGTCGTGCTCTTGGATGAAGTAGAGAAGGCGCACCCTGACGTGTTCAATCTGCTCCTGCAGATATTGGAGGAAGGAAGGCTTACCGACAGCTACGGTAGACGAGTGGATTTTCGCAACACTATAGTGCTGATGACCTCCAATGTCGGTGCGGAAATCATCAGGAAGCGGGGGTCGCTGGGTTTTAAAGCGGTGACCGACGATATCAGCTACGATGAGATGAAGGACATGCTGCTTGAGGAAGTCAAGAAGACCTTTAAACCTGAATTTATGAACCGGCTGGATGAGGTTATCGTCTTTCGCGCCCTCGACAAAGAAGATTTGGAACGGATCGTCGATATTGAAATTGCCTACGTGAACGAGCGGCTGGGCGAGCAGGGATTTGAGGGGTCCCTTGCGCCAAAAGCCAAAGAGTTTTTTATCGAAAAGGGATTTGACCCGGTTTTCGGCGCCCGGCCTTTAAAACGCGTGATCCAGCGGTTTTTGGAAGACCCCCTGGCCGAAGACATCATCCGGGGGACTTTCGGCGATAAGGCTAAGAGAAAACGCAACGGAGAGAAGTTTGCCATTAAAGTCACGTGCAAGGGGGAAATTTTGAAATTTGAATGAGAATATGCTCTCTTTCTCTTCTCTTTTTTTTCTGCGGATTAAGCTGGTATGGCAGCGCCTCCCCTTCTAATATCATCGCGCTCGACGCGGTTGAGCGCGAGCTGGAGTTTGTTGATTTTCATCTCGGTACGTTTACCCTTGACGGAACATTCCGCTTTGTCTTTACGCAGGATTCAGGGTCTTTGACGCTTGGCCTGGAGGGTAGAGGCGTTACCCTCAATGGCCAGTACTTTTCCTGGCTTAAAGCGCACTTGACCCGCAGGGGCGAACTGATTTTTATCGACTCCCTCACCGTGCCCCAGTACGCGTTGAAAGGGAGTATTGACTTTAAGGAGCAGGAATTTTCTCTGGATGCCGAGGGCCGCTGGCAGGAAGATTCGCAGTTTTTAGAAGGCGATGTGTATGTGAAAGCCAAGATATGGGGGGAGTTTTCTAATTTTGCCACCAGCGGGTATCTGACGGTCAGCGATGGGGTCTATGAAAGCCAGGAGTTCAGCAAGCTGCGCTTGGATTTTTTGGGAAAACCGCCGCTGCTTAATGTCACCGATTCAGAAATCCTGCTTGCCGGAGGCAGCGTTTACGAAATCGAAAACGGTGTCCTCGATTTACGGGATTTTTCCAACCCCATGATTTCCGGCGACAATTTTATTTCTCAAAAAGCGTACCTGGGCGATTGGCAGATTTATTCTGATAGCCAGAAGAGCGCCGGCCTGCGAAAGCAGGTCGATCCAAAACTGGATGTCTTCCTTAACACCAGCGACCCCGAGCGCGATGAGCGAAAGGATTTGCAAAGCGGCACGGAATTACGTTATAACTGGAAAGATGACCAGTTCCTGAAATTGCGGATGGAGTCTGACCGGACCATTCTCGGGTTTGAAAAACGCAGGGATTTCTGATGAACCTATTTCGAGCCGTCTCAGAGTTTTTTCATTATATCGGAAGCATCAGCTTCTTTATGGTTGAGACTTTCCGCTGGCTGTTTACCAAAAAGCGCAGCCTCAGAGCCCTGGGCCGGGAGATCATTTTTATCGGCATCGACAGTTTTCCCCTTGTCTCTTTGATAGCCTTTTTTATCGGGATGATCTTGGCGTTTCAGACCGCCTACCAGCTGAAGGAGTTTAGTTCCGAGATCCACCTTGCTTCTCTGGTGGCGTTGTCTCTGGTGCGGGAGTTGGGGCCGGTGATAGGCTCTTTGATCGTCGCCGCCCGCAGCGGCGCTTCGATTACCGCCGGCATCGGTTCGATGAAAATCAGCGAACAGGTTGACGCCTTGGAAGCCTTTGGAGTCGCGCCCATTGATTATCTGGTAGTCCCGAAACTGATCTCCCTTTTGTTATGCATGCCGGTCCTGATCATCTATGCCGACTGCCTCGGTATTTTCGGCGGCTACCTCGTCGGCTCCTCAAAGTTCGGCATACCCTTGGGCCTGTATTTCCGTATGACTTTTGATGCGCTTGCGCCCAGGGACATCGTCAGCGGAATGATTAAAAGCCTCTTTTTCGGCAGCATCATCACCTTTATCTGCTGCTACGAGGGCTTTCGCCCTTTTTCATCTATTGACGTTTCCAAATCGGTTACTCACGCGATTGTGCGCTCTTTTTTACTTATCATCATCTGCGACTGTATCCTGACCGCATTGTTCTACTTTACCTGGAGCTAGGGTGTTGTCGTTACAAGGTGCGCGTATGTTGGAGCTGGTTATAACCGTATGATCGCAGTCAGAGATGTCCACCGTTCCTTCGGCGCCAATGAAGTTTTGAAAGGCGTCAACCTTACGGTGCGTCAGGGTGAGACGTTTTTGATCATTGGCAGGAGCGGCGCCGGCAAAACCGTTCTGCTCAAAAATATTATCGGCCTGCTGAGGCCCGATGCCGGCACAGTTACTGTTGACGGCGTCGAGATTACCCAGTTGAGCAACAAAAAACTTGAAGAGGTTCGGCTTAAGTTTGGCCTGGTGTTCCAGAGCTCGGCTCTTTTTGACTTTTTAACCGTAGAGGAAAACGTGGGCTTTTTTCTCACCCAGCATACCGCGATGAAGAAACAACAGGTGCGTAAAAAAGCTCAGGAGACGCTGGCTTTAGTGGGTTTGCGCGGCATCGAGCAGTTATATCCATATGAGTTAAGCGGCGGGATGAAAAAGCGGGTGGCCATAGCCCGGGCCATAATCTATGATCCTAAAATCATAATCTATGCGTCCCAACCGCCTGCACAAGGACCGCAAAA
>CAYNSZ010000146.1:0-3819 GCA_964400075.1 uncultured Planctomycetia bacterium | reverse complement strand
GGTCTCAAACCCGTCCATCTCGGTAAGCAGCTGATTGAGCGTCTGCCCCCGCTCATCATGGCCGCCACCCAAGCCGGCAAAACGCTGACGGCCCACCGCGTCGATCTCATCGATAAAAATAATACCGCCTCTTTTCTCAAGGCTTGCCGCTTTTTTCGCCTGGGCGAACAGATCCCGCACCCGCGAAGCGCCGACGCCGACAAACATCTCCACAAAATCAGAGCCGCTGATGCTGAAAAAAGGGACTTCTGCTTCCCCGGCTACCGCTTTAGCAAGCAAGGTCTTGCCGCAACCGGGCGGCCCTACCAGCAATACCCCTTTGGGGAATCTTCCACCGAGCCGCTGGAAGCGTTTGGGCTCGCGTAAAAACTCGATTACTTCCTGCAGTTCTTCTTTTGCCTCGTCGATGCCGGCGACGTCGTTAAAGGTCACTTTAGTCCTCTTTTCCTTATCAAACATCAAAGCCCGGGATTTACCGAAGCTGAACACCCGGGAACCGAGCTGGTTACCCCGCTGGTTGATGACCCACAATAATATCAGAAAAAAACTCAGCGTAACCAGCGACGGCAGGATATGCGTCAGGAAAATGTTCGGCTGTTCTATGTCAAAACGCTTGACGTTCTTTCGCAGGAGCGCCAGAAGGTCTTTATCGTCCAGGGGTATATTAAGGTAAAAATGGGTATATTTGCCGCCGCCTTCCCTGGTGAATTTACCTTCAACGGTATTGCTGCCGGTATTGAGGGTGACCCATTCAATGACCGGCTCCTCCAAATTCTTCTCCAAAGCCTGGTAAAACTCATTGTAGGTGAGCTTTTTCTTCCCAAAACCCAGCTCGCTGTTAAAAGTGCGGAGCATAAGGCTTAATCCCACCATGATGACAATGGTAAGAAAAAGCCCGCGCCAGGTATCTGATTTCGGTTTCTTTATCGGCTTATTCATATAGGTAGTTATTATACTGTATCAGCCTGCAAAAGCAAGAATTGAATAATACCCGAATCTTGGTGAGACAGCCCGCTGTTACGAATCAGGGCAAGTTGCCAAGGCTTTACAGGAGCCGCGATTCAAGGATGACCGAAGCCTGCTCCTTGCGGACGAAAAGGTTGGGTAAATCAACGACACTGCCGTTGGGCCGGTGTGCCACTAAATCATACAATTCATCAAAATGCCGGGATTCAAGCCTGCGGATATGGCCCTGGAGTTCGCTGATAGCGACACGCATGATGTTGTTTAAAAGCGGCCGGGACGCCGCTTCAAGGCATGCCAGATCCAAATGGACCTGCCGGGCTGTCTGGCGTTTCAGGGCCTTATGATAAGCCTCTGAGCTGACGGCGTGAATTATTTCATAATCCGAAGCGATAACGCGGGCGGCATTGTACAGGGCGTCGGAGATATTCGGGTTTAACTGCGCAAGCGCCGGCAGGAGGCTGTGACGGATGCGGTTACGTAGAAAAGCTTCATCGAAGTTACTGGCATCAACGCAATAAGGAATCTTTTCCTGCTTAAGCCAGGAAAGAATATCTGTTTTTTTCATCTCAATCAATGGCCGGATGACTTTCAGGCCCCGGTAGCGCGACAGAGGAAGAAATCCCCGCAAACCCCGCAGGCCCGCCCCCCGGATGAGGCGCATTAATATCGTCTCAACCAGGTCATCGCGGTGATGGGCAAACGCCAGCTTCTTATACTTCAACTGGCGCGCCGCGGTAATGAAAAAATCGTACCGAAGATTGCGGGCAGTCTGCTCAAGCGAATCGCCGTCAAAGAACTTTCTGACCTCTTTTTTCTGGCTGATAAAGGCGATATCCAGCTTTTTGCAGCCCTTTCGTAAAAATTGCTCTTCAGCGTCAGCTTCGGGCCGCAGGCCATGGTTAAAATGTCCGCAGGTAAGTGTTAACTTCAACTGCTCCCGGATGGCGCAAAACTGATGCAGCATGAACAAAGAATCCGGCCCGCCGGACCCTCCCAGGAGGATTCTGTCCTTTTTTTCAACTAAACCGTAACTCTGGATAGTCTTCTTAAAAATATCCTCTACCATGGGGAATCCTCAACCGCTGTATTGCTTTAGAATACAAGGTAACGTCTATTGATAATAGTGATGATGCACGTTTTACGGTTACGTTTTTTTGTGCTTTGAAAATTCCAAGCACCAAATATCAAATCCCAAACAAGCTCCAATATCAAATGACCAAATGACCAAAACGGTTTTTGTTTCGGTTATTTCCTGCCTGTCGGCGGGCAGGCGTTACCGAAATAATGAAAGACTACAGACGACCAGCGGCCCAGGCCCAAAGGTATTATATTATAACATATCTGATATAATAGGTGGGCATGAATCTCTCCGGGCTAAAGCCCGGAGTTTCTCTATATAATCGACATGCATTCACTTTCGGCCTTGGAAGGCCGAAAGTGTCTGTGGTCGATTAAATCATAGTGAGCATGCGATGGATATCTTAGCGGTCAATCCCTGGATAACCGACTACGCGGCCTTTGATTTCTGGCTTAAGCCCTATGGTTTTCTGGTGCTGCTTACGTATCTGGACAGCCGCGGAGCGGATGTCCACTACCTTGATTGCCTCGATAAAAGGATTACCGCAGATTCTTTCGGCCGGGGAAAATTTTATTCGGAAATCATAGAGCAGCCCTCCCTCGGGGTTCCGGTAAAACGGATTTTCAAGCGTTACGGAATCCGCCCGGATGAATTCCGCCAGCAACTCAATCAATACCAGCCGGACTATATCCTGCTCACCTCCTCCATGACCTACTGGTATCCAGGGGTGCGGGAAACCGCCCAGATCCTGGCCGCGCGATTTCCTGGAACGCCTGTTTTTCTCGGCGGCACCTATGCCACGCTCATGCCTGAACACGCACAAGCTCATATCCCCTGCAGCCGGGTATTTGACCGCGCTCAATTGCCTGATTTTTTTTCGCTTCTTGGCATACCCTTTGACGGGAAGCGGTTATACGAGACCCTGCCTGACTACAAGCTGTTCTACCCCCGGCTTGACTACGTGGCGCTGCGGACCAGCTGGGGATGTCCCTTTCAATGCAGCTACTGCGCAATTCCGCACCTGCAGCCTGAATTTTTCAGGATCCCGCACGATGAGATAATTTCCTTTATGCTGCGCTACCACCGGCAAGGCGTAAAGGATTTTGTGCTCTATGACGACGCCTTCCTCTACCAGAACCGCTACGCGAAAAATCTCTTAGGGGAGATTGTCCGGTTGAACCTCAGAGTACGTATCCACAGCCCCAACGGCCTGCACTTGCGTTTTCTGGATGAAGAGGTGGCAACCCTCATGAAAAAAGCAGGATTCATCAATCCTCATTTCGGAGTTGAGACGCTTAAGCCGGATTTACAAAAAGAATGGGGAAACAAAGTGACCAGGCAGGAAATCGAAGCGGGGATCCGGAACCTGAAACAAGGTGGGTTTAAAAACGGCGAGTTCAGCGTGTATCTACTCCTGGGGTATCCCGGCCAGGACCTTACTGAACTCAAAGAGGAGCTCGGCCTCCTTCACTCCCTCGGAGCGAAAATACACCTCGCTGAATTCTCGCCTGTTCCTAAGACCGGGTTATTCCCTGAAAGCCGCGAAGAGTTTTGCGAACCGCTTTTACAGAACAACTCCCTGTTCGGCTGCTACGGCTGGGAAAATATCGAGCAGTGCTGGGAAATCAAAAACTATCTCCGCGAATTGAACAAAACCTTCGCCTGATTATTAATCGCCTGCGAGAAAAACCTGGGCTTGCAAGACGAAAACGAATTCATGCGATTATCCTTCGCGGTTCCTGTATAGCGTGAAAATTTTGATTGAAAATTTTCAC
>CAYNSZ010000145.1:0-3828 GCA_964400075.1 uncultured Planctomycetia bacterium | reverse complement strand
CCTGTGGGGGGAATAATCATCAGCAATTATCCCCCTCTCCGGTGACCGAGGAGATTATCCGCAATAATTTTCCCCTCCCCTCGTGGGAGGGGATTAAGGGGAAGGGGAGTGAGTCTAATTTCAACCGGCACGTGTAAACTCGTGTGCTCCGGCATACGCTGGACTGTCGCCTTTAGGTTATTCGCCGGTCTTCGCCCCCTGCAACTTCCTAATGTCCAAGCGTGGTTAAATGGCATGGTTGTTGCTGTATCCACTATGCAAAACAGGCATAATAAATGTTGATTATTTTTCAAAAAACTCTTGACAGGTTTTTTTTCCTTTGTTAGTTTCGGTGCAATGTATCCTGCGATTATTTTGGTTGCCGGATATTAGGGAAATAAGGAAGTGGCCTTTAAAAGGAATGCCCGTTTTTTTAAAGGCGGATTTTTTTGACTCTTGTAAATTATTAAGGAGGAAAAAATGAAGAGATTTTGGTTAGTATTGCTTGCGCTGGGGCTGGTTATGGCCTTCAGTGCGTCGGTCTTCGCGGCCGATGTAAAGTTTTCCGGCTCTTTCTATGCGGCCGGAGTGTATCAGGATAAAACAACGTTTAAAAAAGACACCTCAGACCAGGGTCCCAGCACGGCGTTTTATTATCAACAACTGCGCGTGAATATGGAATTCATCGCCACGCCGGCTTTGAAGCTGGTCACCCGTTTCGACGCTCTGGAAAGAGTCTGGGGCGGGGCGAGAAGTGCAGGCACCACCGTAGCGGGCGTATTGGAACCCGGTTCTTCAGGAACACGTGCCGAAAATGAAAACATCGCTTTTGATAATGCCTACATCTGGTATGCCTCTCCCATCGGTATCTTTACCGCCGGTTATCAAGATGACAAAGCCTGGGGCACCAAGTTTGGGGATAACACCTATTCCGTGGGTAAAATCACTTACCAGTTCGTGAAGATGCCTGTTATCTTTGGCTTGCAAGCCGGCAAAGGTGCTGACAACAGCTATACCCGTTACACTGCCGCCACCGCCGCCGACAGAGATGAGAGCTTTTATACAGCCTATGGTATCTTTGTGTGGAAGGGCGGCCAGGTTGGTTTGCTGGGAAGATACGACCGCAAAGCTGCCACCAGGGCAACAGCATTGGGACAATTTACGTCCAAGACTTACAGTATAGTACCCTTTGCCAAAGCCAAGATCGGCCCTCTCGCCATCGAAGCGGAAGCTACTTATCTCACCGGCTTTATCGCAGATTTTGAAACCGCTACTACGGATATCAAGGCGTCACAGTTGACGGCATACCTTGATATTCTGGCCGATTTCGGCATGTTCTATGTCGGCGGTATGGGTGCCTATGTCTCCGGCGATAAGCCCGGAACGACAAAAAGGGAAGGCGGCAATATTGACGGCGGCGCAGATTGGAATCCCTGCTTGATTATGTGGAACTGGGATAGATATTTCTGGGCGGGTACCCTTTACGGCTATGACACAATTCCTCCGATGGCAGCAACATACATTGGCTCCAATGACGGTGCGATGGATAACGCCTGGTTTGGCCAGGTTCGCGCCGGCGTGCGTCCGATTGCTGCCTTGGATATCCAGGGATCCGTTGCTTACGCCAAAGCCGATAAGCTCCCCACCGGTTTTATAGAGAAAGAATACGGCGTCGAAGTAGATGTAACCGCTACTTACAAAATTACCAATAACCTCTCCTATATGCTGGGTGTGGGTTATCTCTTCACCGGTGATTACTACCAGGGGACCAGCGCAGCCAACGCGATTGACGATAATTTCCTCGTCATCAACAAGCTGACGTTGACCTTCTAAAATAGGCTTTTAGCCTGTTAGACTGAAGGCTATTAGACTAAGCGGTAAGTAGGTTTAAGTTAAAAAAATTATCCCCGGAAGGCGGGCAACTTCCGGGGATTTTTTTGTCCTTTCTGCCATTGCGCGGGCGCAGCCTATGGCAAACTCAAGCGTGTCCTCCGCTCTTTTGTCATTGCGAGGACGTAGTCCGCGGCAATCTCATAATTGGTAAGGGATTGCTTCCCCGGATCGGTGTCCGGGGCAGGCGTTGCCTTTGGCGAATTCGCCATGACATCGTTTCTGTCTTTGCGAGAGAGCGAAGCGAACGAAGCAATCTGATGCAGTCGTTGCGAGTCCGCCGCGGCGGACGCGGCAATCGTATAATTAAAAAGGAATCGTTTCGCCACATTAAAAAAATATCTTTAAATCTTTAAATAAATAAAAAAAGGAAGTAAAGGACTTAGATGAAAAAATTTATTTTTATATTTTTTGCTATAATACTGCTCATATTTTATTGCGCTTCAGTCTGGGCGAGCGAGGTAAAGTTTTCCGGCTCGTATTACGCCGCCGGCATATATCTGGATAAAACCACGTTTAAAAAAGACGTAACAGATGCCGGGCCCAGCACCAGTTTTTATTATCAGAGACTGCGCCTGCGCGCGGATTTTATCGCTGCCGCCGGCCTTACACTTATTACCCGTTTTGACGCGCTGGAAAGAATCTGGGGCGCGCCCCGATCGGCAGGCTCAGGCCTCCCCGATACTCTTTCCCCTTCGGCGGGAACGCGTGCCGAAAATGAAAACATCGCCTTCGATTGGGTCTATTTAAGCTACGCTTCGGCTCTGGGCACCTTTAATATCGGTTATCAAAATGACGGCGCGTGGGGGACTGCTTTCGGCGATACCTCGCGGCCTAATCCCAAAATATCCTGGATTTTAACAACCGGCTCTTGGATGTTTCTGGCGCAAATCATCAAAGTGGCGGAAAACGGTTACACGGCAAACAATCCCGCGACGGCGACGGATCTGGATTATGATAAATATGTGGCGGCATTTTCCTATTACTGGAAGGGCGGCGAGGCGGGCATACTGGGTTTTGTATCCCGCAATGCCGTAAACCGCCAGGGCGCTATTCCTCCGGCCTCAAAACAGTTATTTTATGGATTACTGCCGTATTTCATCGCCCAAATCGGCCCGGCAAAAATTCAGGCGGAACTGGATTATTACTGGGGTGAATATCCGGCATATGAATCAGGGGGCGATATAAAACTTAATAATTTGGCCGGTTTTTTGGATGTGGCCGCCGATTACGGCATCTTTTACGCGGGCGCGACCATTGCCTATGTGGCCGGAGATAAATCCGGCACAATATCTAAAATGGAAGGGGGACTCGCCACCGGAGGGCGTGATTGGGAGCCCTGTCTGATTTTATGGAATCAGGAACGCACGTATTGGGCTGGGGCTATTGCCGGTTATGACGGCACGGCAAATGAAGGGCCGATGACCAACGGCTGGTTTTTTCAGGCCAGAGGCGGTGCGCGTCCTGTTGCCGCTTTGGATATCATGGCTTCTCTCTCTTACGCGAAAGCCGACCAGTTACCTGCATATGTGTCAGAAAAAGAGTACGGGTGGGAAATTGATGTTACCGCGACCTACAAAATCACCAACAACTTAAGCTATATGCTGGGCGTGGGTTATCTTTTCACCGGTGATTATTACAAGGGTAATAACGCCGAAAACAAAATCGCCGATAACTACATTGTCATCAACAAACTGACGTTGACCTTCTAAAATTCTTCACCCTCCCTCTATCCTTTTGTCTTTGTGAGAGCGCAGCCTATGGCAATCTCATAATTGGTAAGGGATTGCTTCACGCGCCTTCGGCGATTCGCAATGACACCATTTCTGTCTTTGCGAGAGAGCGAAGCGACCGAAGCAATCTGACTGCTTGTCCGGCGCATGCTCGGGCAGTCTTTGTGAGAGCGCAGCCTATGGCAATCTCATAATTGGTAAGGGATTGCTTTATACGCCTTCGGCG
>CAYNSZ010000144.1:0-3854 GCA_964400075.1 uncultured Planctomycetia bacterium | reverse complement strand
TACGCTTAAGTCCGGCCGCGGCCGGCTGTCCAATAGCCTTACCATGAGCCAGGCGCTGAGCAGGATGAATACTAAGGCGTAATCTTCGTATAAAAAGGGCGCGGTGAGCATGCGCAGATAGCTGATGGGGGTAGCCAGATAAAAAAGTGAAGCGCCCAGCGCTATGGCGTCACTTTGGCATAAGCGTTTGGTAATTAAAAAAACACCGACCAACGGCAGACTTGAAAAAAAGCAGGTGAAATATATGAGGAAGAGATTAAACGGCAATCCCCAGGGAAAGAACCGATAAGCGTAGCCGCAGATAAATTCCATCACAAGAGTGTAATATTTGAACACGTTGATGGTTTCAGGGTACTGGATGAAGGCGTCGCGGGAAAGTATTTGCAGGGGGTTGTTTTTGCTTTCGGCGATGATTTGGGCGTGCCGGTAGTGAAAAGCGGTTTCGGAATAGAACAGAGATCCGGGCTTGAGCGGATTAAAATGCTCGTTCTTTTTTATTTTAATTGCTTTAAATGACGCCGCGCCGGCCACCAGCGTGGCAAGGAGCAAAAAGAGCAGGATATTTTTATAGATTTTAAAACCCGGGGAGGGCTTGGTGAGTTTTTGCTTTTGCCGGCTCATTGTTTAAAAGTTTAAACCTTTGCAGTATATTCTAACATAGATGGCTGGGTAAGCGAAAAGGAAAATTGCCGCCTGGGCGGAAGATGAGCATCCGCAAGGATTCTGGCGCATAAGACAGGGCGGCTAGGTTCGAAAAACAGTAGGTTTCGCGGTCCCCAGGGGGCACGCCTTTAGGGAAAGGGTATCCTGTCAACAAAAAATTAATACAGGGCTATTCGACGGTTTTGACGATGGTTTCGCCGTCAGGAGAGCGGAAAGTGACGGAGTCAGCTTCGATGCTGATAAGTTCAAAACCCGCGATAGTATCGCCGGGGGAGAGCAGCTGGCCGTCTACAATCGCGACAGGTTCTTCGCCGGTGATAATACCGGAGATTTCAAGAGTACCGGGCTGGTAGGTTTTTTGAGGAGCGGTTTTTTGGGGTTTTGTTTTTTTCTCAGTCAGCTTATTTGAGAATATCTTAAGAAGGTTATTTTGAGGCGCGGCTTTCTGTACCGGCTTTTGATAATAGCTGGCCACAGTCTCAAGCGCGGGGTTGAGGCAGATATTGCCGTTTACATCCACAACCGGCAGGCTGAAATTGCGCGTATCGATTCCTGCCTGTTTCATCCGCGGGATGAGCTCTGCGTGGACCGCGGTTTCATCGACGATTTTATAGGTGTAGGAAAGGCCATTGCTGTCGAGTTGCTGGATAAGGCTCCGGGTCCTGCCGCAGGCGTCTCTGCCGTAGACGATGATATAGGCGCGGTCATAGAGGGGGTCTATCGCCAGAACAGAGTTGGTAAAAGCAAAAAAAACACAGATAAACAGCCAAACAGAAAAATGTAGTGATTTCATGGTTTATTCAGGCTTTCGATAATATTTTAACTCCCGGGCATGGTCTGAGCAAGGCTATTTTAAAGCTGCAAAACCCGTATTGACGCCAGAGGGCAGTTGGAGTATAATTATGCCCTCGTTCTTAGACAATTAATTCCCCGGTAGCTCAATTGGTAGAGCGGTTGGCTGTGCCGAAGGGCGTAGCCCGAGGCAAAAATCTCGGGCACATGAGGGGGAGGTGGAGGCTGGCAGCGGTAGAGAAACGTCGCTACGCAGACCGTCGACAATATTTGATAGCTGCGGTTCGCAAAAGAAGAAAGAAGATACGGAATATGGCTATTGAGTATAAAGGCGGTATCTGTGAGCGGTGTGGGTATCATCGGTGTTTGGAAGCTTTGGAATTCCATCACACCAATTCTTCCGAAAAAGATTTTAGCGTTTCTTCTCGGGGGTATACTCGGAGTTGGAAGAGAGTAAAGGAAGAATTGGACAAGTGTACTCTACTTTGCGCTAACTGTCACCGAGAACTTCACGCCCAAGTTAGCAGCTCCTGCGGGAAACCACAGGATGAAAAAGCGAGTAAATTCAGGGAAACCCTTTAGAACAAGGGCAATCCTGAGCCAAGCCTTTGTTAAAGATAGGAAGGCTTCCCTTCCGAATATTTAACGAAGGAAGGTGCAGAGACTAGACACTCGCTACCTAAAACTGAGCGCAGCGAAGTTTTATCCCTAATGAAGTGAGGGATAGGGTGCTCAGTCACGGTAAAGGTATAGTCCGACTCTCACAGTAATGTGAGTCAGTTCGTAACCAATAGGTCGTAGGTTCGAGCCCTACCCGGGGAGTTTTTAAAGTATCTTCGGGCGTTAATCTCTTTTAGAGAAAACGCTACCCGGGGAACTTGCACTCCATCCATTTGGCCCCGGCTTTCTGTCGGGGCCGTTTTCTTTAATCAACCCGGCCAGGAAGTTCTGTTTATCCGATTTTCTTTCCTTGAAAAACCCCTCAAAATATACTATAATTCCCTTGTTTTACCGAGGAGGGGAAAATAGAGTAATGCCCTCAAGAAAGCAAAAATCAGGGTGATTTTTCATGGCGTTAGTATACACTAACGCCTTTTTTGTCTTAGGCGAGCCAATCGAGATGCGCGTTGCGAGAACAGAGGACAGAGAAAAATCCCTCTCTCTACTCTTTCCTCTCTACTCTCTACTCTTTATTTAGCATGAGGACAGAAAGCTGATGGCTGAGAGCTTTTTTCGGGACAGCCTATTTTCCAGGAGGGCTCAAGATGGGTAAAAAGATTATTGCCTGTTCGGGATTCGCCGCCTTGGTTTTTCTGGGCAGCGCCATGTTTGCAGCCTACGCAGTGGCCCAAGATTTAAATCCCGGCCAGGCAGCGCAGGATTATTTCAAGCAAGGCGAGGCTTACAGCAAAGAAAATAACTATGACCAGGCCATCGCTAGTTTCACCAAGGCCATTGACCTTGATCCGAACTTCGCCCTCGCCTATAACAACCGCGGCGTCATCTACAAATTCCAAGGGAACCTGGACCAGGCTTTGCAGGACTTCCTTAAAGCCACGCGGCTGGATTCTACGCTTGTTTTAGCCTATGGAAATCTCGCGGAAACAGACAACCGCCTCGCCGTGGGAAGCAAAGCCAGTGGTGTTTGTTATTCGTTCGCCATTGAGGCAGCCACCAAAGCCATCGAATTAAATCCGGGGTATCTTGAAGCCTACGAGCAGAGGGCTATTGCCTACTATTATAACAATCAGGAGGGCGACCGGGAACGGGCTTTCGCCGACTTCAATAAGGTGCTTGAGCTTAATCCCCGGCATGAGAACGCTTTTCTTATGCGGGGAAATATTTATTTAGATAGAAAAGAATACAGCCGGGCACTCGCCGATTATGACACAGTGCTTGCGCTATCTTCCGGCAACGTTGCCGCGCTGTATAACCGCGCGCTGATTTTTTGGACTATGGGTAAGAATGACGAGGCAGTAGCCGAACTCGATAAAGCCCTGAGCATTGATTCTCGCTACGTACCGGGTTATATCTTGCGCGGCAAAGCCAATAGCGCGAACAAAAATTATCGCCAGTGCCTTGCTGATTTTTCCAAGGCCGTCGAATGCCATCCTGATAACCCTGAAGTATATTTTTGGCGTGCCCAAGCTTACGTCTTACTAAAGGATTTTAATAAAGCCATCATGGATTTATCAACAGCTATAGATCTCAATTACGAATATGCTCAGGCGTATTACCACCGTGGGCTAGGGTATTGGGCTATTTATGATTATGCCAGAGCCCTTAGAGACTTTGATAGTGCCCAGACATATGGATGGGCTGTCCCCGAAGAAACCAGTCAACGAGTCGAAGATTTATGTTTCAGTACCGAGGCATGCTATAATGATTATTACGGTTAT
>CAYNSZ010000143.1:0-3882 GCA_964400075.1 uncultured Planctomycetia bacterium | reverse complement strand
GCTTCCTTGAACGCTCTTCCCGGCGCGGGAGTGCATATCGTGACTGTGAATGATTACTTGGCCCATCGTGACCGGGAGTGGATGGGACCGGTATACGAGTTCCTGGGTCTGTCAGTCGGAGTGATACAGCAGGAGATGTATAAAGACCAGCGGCGCGCCGCCTATAGCTGCGATATCACCTACGGGACGAACAACGAATTCGGTTTCGATTATTTACGCGACAACATGGTATCAAGTCTCGAGCATATGACCCAGCGGCGCCATTTTTATGCTATTGTTGATGAGGTTGATTCGATTCTGATCGATGAGGCCCGTACCCCGCTGATTATTTCCGGAGCCGCTGAAAGCAATGTCGAGAAATACTATCTTGCCGACCGGGTGATACGACAGCTGAAAGTCAAGCGGATTATCCAGAGTTACGATAATAAGGACGAGACAGTCACCATTAAAAATACTGACGGCAGCGAGAGCAAACTTACGCAGGAAGAACTGGAGACTGATTATGACGCGGTTTTTGAGGAAAAGAGCCATAACGCCTACCTGACCCCGCGCGGAGAGCGAAAAAGCGAGAAACTCATCGGCGTAGGAAGCGTTTCGGATGAATCCCCTGACGCATTTTCAAATCCCTGGAACCATTATCTCACGCAGAGTTTAGTCGCACACCACGGTTTTCCCAAAGACGTCAAATATATCGTTAAAGACGGCAAGGTCCTGATCGTGGATGATTTCACCGGGCGTCTTATGCCGGGACGGCGCTGGTCTGACGGCTTGCATCAGGCGGTTGAGGCCAAGGAGGGGCTGCGTATCCAGGAAGAGAGCCAGACCCTTGCTACCATTACCCTGCAAAACTATTTCCGTATGTACCAGAAGCTTGCCGGCATGACCGGAACCGCCTACACGGAAGCAAACGAGTTAAACCATATTTACAAGTTGGATGTCGTAGCCATTCCCACGAACCGGCCCTTGATACGGATTAATCACGCGGACAGAATCTATAAGAACAAGCGAGGCAAATTCAATGCCGTCATTCAGGAAATCCAGGAATTATACAGCCAAAAGCACCCGGTTTTAGTGGGGACAGTATCGATTGAAGACTCCGAAGAGCTTTCCTTTCTCCTCAACAAAAAAGGCATTTCCCATAACGTGTTGAATGCCAAGTATCACGAGAAGGAAGCTACCATCGTGGCCCAGGCAGGAAGGCCAGCGCAAGTGACCATTGCCACCAACATGGCCGGCCGGGGCACTGATATCATCTTAGGTGGAAATCTCGATTATTTTATCAAGGACATATTAAAACGCAACAGTATCCCCGCGGAAGACCCCCGCTATAAGGCTGAATACGACCAGCTCTATGATCAATATCAAGATAAATTCAAAGAGGCTCACGATGCTATCGTTGCTTTGGAAGGCTTGCATATCATCGGGACTCAGCGTCATGAGGCCCGGCGTATCGATAACCAGCTGCGAGGCCGTTCGGGCCGCCAGGGCGATCCTGGCTCATCCCGTTTCTATATTTCTTTGGAGGATGATTTGATGCGCATGTTCGGTTCAGAAAGAATTTATAATATCATGGAGACCTTCGGCTTTTCGGAAGATGAACCCATCGAGCATCCGCTGATTAACCGTTCCTTGGCAGTGGCTCAGAAGAGAGTGGAAAGCCATAATTTTGAAATCCGCAAACAACTCCTGCAGTATGATGACGTCATGAATAAACAGCGCGAGGTTATTTACCGTCAGCGCCGGCAGATCCTCGAGAGCGATGACCTGCGGGAAGACGTTATGTCCATGGTTGATGAGATGGTTGAGCAGAACCTGCCCTTGTATTTTCAGGAAGAGCGGGATATGACCGGGCTGGCCCACTGGTTTAAGTCAAAATTCGATATTGAAGCGAGCCTCTCTGAATTGGCTGAGGCCCAGATTCAAGATGCCGTCGAAATAGTCAAAGCAAAAGTTAAAGAGCTCTATCAGCAAAAGGAAGCGCAGGCAGGCAGTCAGCATATGCGCCAGATGGAGAAGATGGTGTCGCTGTGGGTGGTGGATTCCCGTTGGAAGGAACAGCTGCTCACCATGGACCACCTTCGCGAAGGGATTCATCTGCGCGCTCACGCTCATGTTGATCCCCTGGTCGAGTATCAAAAAGAGTCTTATTTCGCTTTTGAGGCTATGATACGCTCTATTAAAGAAGGCATTGTGGAACTTATTTTTAAGGCAAAGATACGTCCGGCTGAACCGGATACCGGAGGAGTTTTCAGCGGCGCGCCGAAGAGTTTTATCCACTCTCAATATTCCCCGCTTCGTAAAGAAACGCCGCAACCAAAGCAGGAGCCTCAGAGTACCCCCGCTTCAGGCGGCGGCAAGAAAGTGGGAAGAAATGATCCCTGCCCCTGCGGTAGCGGTAAGAAGTTTAAGAAGTGCTGCGGCAGTTGACTGTATAAAACTGGACAGTAGAATCCGTTGCCATGCAAGCCCACCTTTGCATCCTTTCTGGCGTACTGACCGGCCTTTCATTTTCAAACCCCCGCCTTTCATTTCTGGCCTGGTTCTCTTTGGTGCCTTTTTTTGCCTGCCTTAAGCGGATGCCCTTACGCGCCGTAACGCCAACGGCTGTTTTATTCACTCTTTCGTATTATGGGGTGGCAATGTACTGGATTAATTATGTGACCAGCCTTGGTTTTTGCGCGCTGCTTGCCTATCTCTGTTTATTCTATGTGGCTTTTGCCTGGGCAGCCAAAGCGTTAATGAAAAAACCGTTTCCACTGCTTTCCCTTGCTTGCCTATGGGTTATTATCGAATTTTTAAAAGAAACAGTCTGGCCTTATTGCGGTTGGGCCCAGCTTGGGTATTCCCAGTTTAGAAATCTGTATTTAATACAAACAGCTGACCTTGGCGGAGTAAAGCTTATTTCTTTTCTGGTAGTAACGGTAAACCTGCTGTTCGTAGAATTTCTTTCGTACTTTCGCCAGCGCCGCAAGGCGTTGGCGGCGCTGGCGTTGAGTTTTTCTTTCAAAACTGTATATACGGCTTTACTGTTAGGCTTAAGCGCGCTCTATGCGCATTATTGTTTTCAGAAAAACGCTGGCTATCCGCAGCCGGCGCGCGTCAGCCTTATCCAGCCCAATACACCCGAGGAATATAAATATGATTACCGAAGGAGCCCGGGCATTGTCCATGCCCTCTCGGTTCTCGGGAAGAAGCAGTCGTCCGGGTCTCTACTCATCTTTCCTGAAGCGGCCTGGCCGTATGTGGTTGATGAAGACGCACTAAAGGGTGGGTTGGCCGGCTTCATTGAAGCCTTAGGCCATGAGACTTTACTGGGGGCAGTGGTGCAAGAGGGTGAGCGGTATTATAATGCCGCCCTTCATTTCAACGCTGAAGGCGTTTTGCTTGAAACCTACCGCAAGGTCAAGCTTGTACCGTACGGAGAATACGTACCCCTACGTCGCTGGTTGGGTTTTATCGGCGTCATCAATGAAATAGGGGATATGAGTGCCGGAACTGAGCCGACCACATTTATATATAAAGGTAAGCGTTTCTCGGTGCTCATCTGCTTTGAGGACCAGTTTGGGGCGTTCGTGCGCGGCGCGGCAAGCGGTAACGACTTTCTCGTCAACATCACCAATGATGGCTGGTTTTATGGAGAGCCTCAGGCAACGCAGCACCTTGCTATCATGACCTTACGGGCGATAGAAAACCGTATCCCTATTATCAGGTCTGCCAATACCGGCGCAAGCGGGTGGGTTTCGCCGCAGGGCCAGATCCAGCTTATGCGGCGCAACGGAGAGTCAGTTTTTTTTCAAGGTGCGGAAACTTTTTCCCTGTCGTTGGCGGGCGGGAGGAGTTTTTACAACCGCTGGGGCGACTGGTTTGTAATCGTATGCGCTG
>CAYNSZ010000142.1:0-3889 GCA_964400075.1 uncultured Planctomycetia bacterium | reverse complement strand
CGAACGCGAAGCGCGCAGGCGGGTTAAATCCCGCCTCCGGCGGGATTTAAGCTGGTCGATTAGATAACGATATTAACGATCTTCCTATCGACATAAAATACCTTCTTCGGAGTTTTTTGGGCAAGGATGGTCCTGATTTTTTCCAGAGAGAGCGCTTTTTCTTTTATTGTTTCTTCCGGGAGGTTCGCCGCTACCGTGAACCGTTCGCGTACCCGACCCGCCACCATTACCGCTATTTCTACTTCATCGACTTCTAAATACTGCGCCTGCACCTTTGGCCAGGGCCGGTTCATCACCGAAGGACGATTTCCAAACATCTGGTTAACCTCTTCGCTGATATGGGGAGTGAACGGCGAAAGGAGAAGAAAAATAGTATCAACCGCCTCCCGAAAGATTTCCTTACGGATTGAGCCGTCGTTGAGGCATTTGTGAGTCTGATTGACCAACTCCATAATCCGGGAAATGGCCGTATTGAACTGAAAATCACCTTCTAAATCCTTAGTCACATCGTCAATGGTAGCGTGAATCTTACGCAAGAGCTCTTTCTCAAGTTCAACCGATTCATTGAGCGGGGAAGGGCTGTATTCCTGCAGCATTTCCAAAAGCCGCAGGGCCCGTTGTATAAAGCGCCAACAACCCTGAAGCCCTTCATCTTGCCATTCCGCATCTTTCTCCGGCGGCCCCATGAACAGGATATAGAGCCGCATGGTATCAGCGCCGTACTTTTCGATGATATAATCGGGGGCGACCACGTTGCCTTTTGACTTGGACATTTTAGCGCCGTCTTTAACGATCATGCCCTGGGTGAACAACCGCTGGAAGGGCTCAGAAAATCCTACCCATCCCTCGTCTTTCAGGAATTTGTTGATAAAGCGCGAATAGAGCAGGTGCAGGATAGCGTGCTCGACTCCGCCGATATACTGGTCAACCGGAAGCCATTGATTGACATGTTCTTTGACAAATGGTTTTGTAGTTTCATGGGGTGAAATGTAGCGCAAAAAATACCAGCTCGAATCAACAAAAGTATCCATGGTGTCGGTTTCACGCTGGGCCAAAGCACCGCACCGGGGGCACTGAGTTTCAGCAAACTCATTGATATAGGTCAAGGGTGATTTTCCGGTGGGATGGAACTTCTCCACCTCAGGCAATACCACCGGAAGGGGGCTTTCCGGAACAGGCACTTCTCCGCAGGTCGGACAGTAGATGATGGGTATGGGAGCGCCCCAGTAACGCTGCCGGGAAACCAACCAATCCCGCAGGCGGTAAGTGACGGCCCGTTTGCCGATAAACTCAGCTTCCATGTAATGGGCGATGGCTTCTTGAGCCGCTTTGGATAACAACCCGTCAAAATCACCCGAGTTTATCAACAAACCTTCGCCCTCGTAAGCGGCATCAGATGTTTGCCTCCTGCCACCTTTAAGGGCGGGATTTAAAACCACTTCTTTTATAGGTAACTTATATTTTTGCGCGAACTCAAGGTCTCGCGAATCATGCGCCGGAACGCACATTATCGCTCCGGTACCGTATCCGGCGAGAATATAGTTGGCGACCCAAATGGGGATTCTTTCTCCGTTCAGGGGATTGATGGCGTACCTTCCCGTAAACACGCCTTCCTTTTCGAAATTGCCGGCGAGCCGCTCTGAGACTGGCAGCTTCTGGATTTTTTCAGAATAGATAAATGCTTCAACCTGCTCCTTGCGGGGTAAGGCTTCGATGAGTTTTTTCAAACAAGGATGCTCCCAGTTTAAGGCAAGGAAGGTTGCGCCAAAGATTGTGTCAATCCGGGTAGTAAAACAATTAAGCTCAAGATTGACCCCGTCTACTTGAAACCGTATTTCAACCCCCTGCGACTTGCCGATCCAGTTCTCCTGCATTATTTTAACGCGCTCGGGCCATTCTCCTAACAGATCGATGTCATCAAGCAACCGCTTGGCGTAATCGGTTATTTTGAAAAACCATTGTTTGAGATTCTTCTGGATTACATCTTCGGAACAACGCTCGCACCTGCCTTCGACTACCTGTTCATTGGCTAAAACAGTCTTACAGGATTCACACCAGTTTACCGGGGCTTCCTTGCGGTAGGCCATTTCTTTTTTGTAGAGCTTCAAAAACAGCCACTGCGTCCAGCGGTAGTATTCAGGAACACAGGTAGTCACCTCCCTGGCCCAGTCGTAACCGATACCCCAGCTCTTCAGCTGCCCGGTAATCCGCTTGATATTCTTAAAGGTCCATTCCCGGGGATGGATATTATGCTTAATCGCCTGGTTTTCCGCGGGAAGTCCGAAGGCGTCCCAGCCCATGGGGCTTAACACGTTGAAACCGCGCATTTTTTTGTAACGGCCCACGGCGTCGCCGATGATATAATTGCGGGCGTGCCCCATATGCAGTTCGCTCGAGGGGTAGGGAAACATCACCAGACAGTAATACTTTGGCTTTGCGCTCGAAGCGGCGACGTCCACCGCGAACAGGCCCTCACGCTCCCAGTAATCCTGCCATTTCTGGTCAATTGCTCTTGTGTACATCATCTCGGTAAAGACTGCGTACGGTTTTTAAATTCGCGATGTCATCTTCATCACTGGTTTTGGGCGTCTCAAGGATAAAGGTTACCTTGCGCAGGCTCGGATGATTGATGACACCTTCGAACCCTTTGGCGCCGATCTTGCCGCGGCCTATGGCAAAATGCCGGTCCCGATGCGAACCGAGCGCCTCCTGGGTATCATTGAGGTGTATAACCCCAAGGCGGTTAATGCCCACCTGGCGGTCAATTTCACTCACCAGGGTTTTCACTCCCTGGGGACTATCTATCTTGTAGCCGGCTGCCCAGGCGTGAGCCGTATCCAGACATATCCCCACGCGCCGGCTCCATTGCAACTCCTCCAGCAAGTACCGCAACTGCTCAAAAGAATAACCAAGCCAGTGGCCGCTACCGGCAGTATTTTCAAGCAGTATGGTGGTAGCGACTTCCTCGGTTTCCTTAAGGATTTTTTTAAGGGCATTGGCAGTCCGGGGCAAACCTGCCACTTCTGTCCCCCCTTTATAAGAACCAGGATGGGTCACCAGGTACGTAGCGCCAAGCCGGTCAGCTTCTTTAAGGTCGGTAATAAATTCCCGAACCGTGATTTTATAAAAAGAGCGTTTTATTGATGCCAGGTTCAGGGTGTACGGTATGTGGATCACCACCGGCGCAAGCTTTGCCGCTTTCACTTTTTTTCTGAACAAACGTACCTCTGCTTCGCTCAACAGCTCGCGCCGCCACTGCCGGGGATTACGCAGAAAAATTTGCATGGTGTTGCAACCAAGCTGTCGGGCCCGGGCAACCGATTGAGATAGTGCGCCTGCGATGGAGACTTGTACGCCTAAGGTCAACAATACTTGCAAGCAGGATTAATAAGCATCTGAAAGCACTAACACTGGTCAACACCATACCAAGGGGCGCAGATTAGGTATGAATTCTATCATAGTAACCAAGTTGCTTCAAATAGTAAATTTAAGGCTTAAGGGGATGGGGAAATCACCAATGGCAGCCCATCTGAAGCGATGGGCCATAGAGGTGGAAATCGGCATCACGGACTATATCCCAGTTAGTATAGGAACCAAAGCCGGGCAGGACTCCGGATTCGGTAAGCTCGCCCTGAGAAATATCCGTATAGTGAAATCCGGCGCCGACAAACCAGTTCGGCGTCAGAAAATACTTGCTCTCAACATCGACATTGACTGCGCGACCCTGGTCGCCTTCCTGCCAAAAATTGTAATTTCGCAGGTTCCAGTTACCGTTCGCTTTCGTTTCTATCCAGGCATACGATAGGCTCAAGGAACCGGCAAACTTGTTATTGAGAAAACCGCCCACACGCATGCCTGCTCGTGGGCCTTTATACTCTATATCATAAGA
>CAYNSZ010000141.1:603-3896 GCA_964400075.1 uncultured Planctomycetia bacterium | reverse complement strand
CAGTGAGGCGGGCCTGCCAGGTTGGGAATTTCGCAAAGGCGGATTAAAGCTTTTAAACAGGTGCGGTATATTCATTACTGTTTTTCTACCCCCGTTTGCGGTATACAGGTTATTATGTTACTCGTCAAATTTAAATCCCTTGATCCGGCCGACTTCAGTAAAATCACTCTCAGCTGCGGGAACGCTTCCATCCACGGCTTGGTAATCCATATAATCTTTGCCGGGTTTAATCAAACGCTCTCCCATGGGCCTTCCGGCAGGCCCCACCAGAACATCACCGCTGATGATGGTAGGAGTAATCAAGATCAGGACTTCGGTACGGACAGTCGAGGGTTTCTTTGATTTAAACAGTCTACCCACCAGCGGTATATCACCGAGGACTGGAGTCTTTTTCTCTGTATTAGTTTTTACGTTCTGCCGCAGGCCGCCGATGACAATGGTGGTGCCGGTTTTACTAAAAACGGTAGTTTCAGCGACATTGGTGCTGATGATAGGGATTCTATTGCGGGTGGGAGTTACCAGAACATCCACCACATTGCTTATTTCTGACTTTATTTTCAGGGTCACATAACCTTCCTCGTTTATCGCCGGGGTAACGAACATCTGCAATCCCACGTCCACGAAGGTCACGTCCTCCGATACCGTGCTGGTTGACTGGCCGGTGGTCGTGGTGGTGGTGACGTAGGCCTGCTTTTCGCCGACGTGAAGCTTTGCTTCCTGGTTATTGGCGACGGTTATCTGGGGAGTGCCGACAATCTCGGTCTCGCCGATTCCCTCGAGCAGCCGCAAGGTAGTATTAAAATCATGGACCCCGACCATACCGACATGCATTTCTCCCAAACCTAGCTGGGGGACGCTGGCGCTCACATCGCTGGTGGTATAGCTAAAAGGAAAAGACCCGACGTTTTGCAGAGGGGCAATTACCGTTCCATCGGGAGCAGTGCCGCCGTTCAGAATGGTTTTGCGCGAACGCCAGGGGTCGGAAGCACCCTGGACGGAGCTGAAAGGATAGCTTCCCACATAGGTGAGGCCGGAAGAATTCCGGACAGCCTCAAACAGACCTTCCCATTCATATTCCTCGGTGAGGTCTTTGCGCAGGTTTACCCGGATCACTTTTGCCTCTATCAGCACTTCCCTGGTCTTTCTGTCCAATTCATGTATCAGAGCCTCAATCTGGTCCATGCGCTCGGGCAAGGTCTGAACAATAACCTGGTTGGTGCGTTCGTCAGCCTTCACCATACCTACCTTTTTTGCCTCGATCTGGTTTTTAATCTGCTCGGCCACATCTTTGGCGTTGGCATAATTGAGGTTAAAGACTTTTACTAAACTTTGTTTCTCAAAACTCTCGATAGCCGCTCCAATCTGCTCTAATTTAGCCGGCGAATCCATCACCACCACAGTACCGGACTCCGGGCTCACCAGGATCCTTCCGATATCGCTCTTTAAGGTATCGCAGAGGCTGAAAATCTGTTCGGGAATGGCATAGCCCAGATGGAATATCTTGACCTCGCGCACGTCTGAGAATGTTTTCCCATACAGGGCCTTATATTCTTCCTCAGTCATGACGTGGAAGATGTTTTCGCGCTTCTCGTAGGCGAGGCGGTTCGTACGCAGCATCATGTCAAAAATATCTTTGGTCAGGACATTCTCAACCCGCAAGGTGACCCTTCCTTTCACTGCGCTCGTGGAAATAATATTGACGCCGGCTTTCATCGCAAGAAACTTAAGCGCCTCGACCACATCGATATTGCGTAAATCGAGCGAGATATTGCCGTCCATGCCGATAACATTGCCCCGGGCCGGCAACGCCTCAAGGGAAGCCAGCTGCGTCCCTGGCGCGGCAGCCGGTTCGCTTGAAGAAACTTCTGGCTCTGGCTTTTGCCCTTCAGGAATTAAGGCCGGGGAAACCACCGGCGGTTCTTTTTGGGTCACCAGGACCTCCTGCAAAACCTCTGAAACTTGCGGGGAAACTGCAGGCACCTCTTGCCCGAAAGCTATCCCCAGAAAGGCAAAAAAAACTGCCAGCGGTATTATCCGTTTCATTTTAACTCCACTTCATCCCCGTCGTAACTGAGCACGATTTTGTCTTTAAAAATCGCCTCGACTTTCACATCGTTGACTACATCGCCGCGCTTGACAAAAAAAGTCTTGCTTGCTTTTTGGTCTTCAATCATGGCGTCGGGATCTTTCGACCAGGAAATGCCCACCAAGCGCAGGTCCTGGGTCTTGGCCAGAATCGCCCGCGGTCTTTCCTGCTGGGCCGTAGGCGTAGTCTGTTCGATTTCAGCCGCGGTCACGAATTTAAAAATATCTCTTTTACGCGCTTTTTCAAGATAAAAAGAACTATTTTCCAACGGCGGGATTTCATGGAACGCATACTCTTTCTGCGTCTCGTCAATGGTAAAAGCGGCTTCTACCGCGTCATTCAACCCGACGAGCGAACGAATAAAATCATAGAGCATTCCCACGGCAAGGAAAGTGACAAGGAGCATAAGGAAAAAATTAATTTTTTTAATATCAAAAACAAATCCTTTGACTGAGAAATTTTTAAAAGCAAACTTCGCATACGAGAATCTGCCTCGCAGCCCGCCCAGCGAAAAAAAACTCCTGCCCTGGCGGACTGAAAGCTTGGCTTTAATGCCCGGACCGGTTTCCTTATCCTCGATAAACTTCAGCAATTCTCGCTCCGGCGTCGATGACCGTTCTTCTGGCATATAGTTTACGCTATGGGGTAATCAGCTTTTTTATGTCGGCGTCCCGTTTAAGCTGTTCGAGCCATGCCTTGAATCCTTCGTATTGTTTTATGGATTTTACCCTGTCGAAATAGTATTGCTGACGTTCTTCGAACTTTTTCTCGTCAGCTTTACGGATTTCCAGTATTTTAAATACCGCGTATCCTTTATAAATCGGCGAGGGCTTATAGAGACTGCCGGGTTTTAGCTCGAGCATGGCAGAGGCGTCCTCCCGGCGGAATCCCCAGAGGTTGATCAGGAAATCGAGGGCGACAAAGCCGGGGCGGCGGAAGGATTTAGGCTTGATACGCCTCTGCTCTTCCCAGAATCCGGGCTTTCTCATAATTTTCTCATAAAAATCCTTAGCTTGTTTCAGGGTGCTGAAACGGACCTGCTCCGCGGAAGGCATGGGAAAGCTATCGAAAAACTCCACGTAAGCCTTGGCTACAGTACCGTTTTTCTTAAGAAACTGCTGATATTCTTCCTGGGGAATAGCTGGTTCTTCGCCTGCCGCGGTCTTTTGGCGAAGCGTATCAATCCTGGCCAACTGCTTCATAATAC
>CAYNSZ010000141.1:0-593 GCA_964400075.1 uncultured Planctomycetia bacterium | reverse complement strand
TCAATCGATAAACCCAGTGTTTCTTTAACCCATGCGGTATAGGCTTCGGCGTCTTCCTTCCAGCGGAAGCGCACGCCGTATTCCCTCAGGAGCTGGGTAATGGCAGCTTCCGCTGCTTGATCTTCTACGGTTAAAGCCCGCTTGGAAGCCTCAAATGATAAAAGCGCGTCCTGCCAGATGAGCGTATCAAAGGCGTCCCGGGCCAGGGCTCCAAGCGCATCCTGGTAAAACTGTTCAGCTTCTGCCAAGGTTTCCAACTCCACCAGTTCTACCGATAAACTGTTGTATTCATCAAGAAACTTCTGAAAGGCCTCCTGCCTGGTCACTCCGGGTTCAATGCTGTTAATGACCTCTTGCCGCAGCTTGTTTAACTCCACCAGGTGCCGCATCTGGTTCTGGAAAAGATCAAGCGGCTCTTTGAGCTTTTCTTCAACCCAGGCCGCGTAGGCTTGGGTATCTCTCTGCCAATCAAAAGTCACTTTATCGGCTTTCAGGGTTTTAGTGATTTCTTCATTTATCTCCTCATCAGACACCTCTATCTGTCGCCGGAATGCCTCGTACGACAAGACCAACTCCTGCCACGTGAGGTCTTC
>CAYNSZ010000140.1:0-4039 GCA_964400075.1 uncultured Planctomycetia bacterium | reverse complement strand
AAAGGCCAAAGCCTGGGCGCGGCGCTTGCGGCAAGCAGCGTTGACCTTATTTCTTTTACCGGCAGCCGCAGCACGCTTGAGAAGGTCATCGCCAGTTCAGCCCAACATCCCAAGAAAATCATCTGTGAGTTGGGCGGCTGCAACCTAAGCGCGGTGTTTGCTGATTCCGACACTGCCAGCGCCCTGCAGAATATACTGGCCTCGGCATTCATGAAACAGGGCCAAATCTGTATCGGCACCAGTGTCGCGCTTATCGAACAGGGAATTTATCAGGAGTTCACCCAAGAGCTTATCCGCAAGGCCAAAGCAATAAAGACCGCTGACCCCTTTGACTCAACCGCAGGCATGGGGCCGCTGGTGAGCAAAATCCACCGCGAGAACGTAGATAACAAGGTCAAGCGTATAATTGCTGCAGGCGGGAAAGTACTTTGCGGAGGCAAGATCCCCGCAGGCAAAGGATTTTTTTATCCGCCTACGGTCATTGCCATAGACAAAATGGTTTATGAAGAGTTTTTCGCGCCGGTGATACTGGTTAAGGCCTTCCGGGACAGAGAAGAGCTTGAGAAAATTATCGAAGCAAACCCTACCGGCCTGGTTACCCAGATTTGGTCAAAAGATTTGAAGATGGTCAGCGAGCTTGCGCGCGCCTGCCGCTGCGGCACAGTATGGATAAATACCTTTGTCCAGATGAACTCTCAGACGCCCTTCGGTGGCGTGGGTGAATCAGGTTGGGGAAGGAATTTAGGAAAAGCGGGATTTCTTGAATATTCCCACCTCAAACACATAGGTATCGGCTTCAAAAAAACCCCGGTTGACGGTTGGTTCGGACTGCCTTAAGCTTTATCCCTCTCGCCTGATCGTCGCCCTTTGCATTCGGGCGCAAGAATTCAGAAAATCAGGTTAGCGATCCAGCCAAAGAGGATTATCTGCGGTACGGTTACCAGAGGTAGCAGTATCGCGGTTCTTCTGCCCAGATTCTGCCAGATGAGCCCGATCTCAGTGTAATCAGTGGCCACTCCCGCCATAAGAAACACGAAGCTGTTTCCCAGCGCCTGAGTTTGTTTAAATATCTCAAAGGCCATCGGCGCTGAGCCTTCAGAGCATACCTCGATGATGGTGGCAAGTAACAGTACCACCAGCATCCCGCCGAAGGTCGCGCCCATGTAGTGGTGAAATATATGCGTGGGGATATAAGCTCCGGCAACGGAGGCAATACCCATGCCGATAAGTATCCACCAGAGCACCATATCCGAAAGCGCCTTTGCGCCGGCGTAGATACCTTTAATATCATTTTTCAGGCTCGCCGCGGTGAGGCGGTATTGGCTGAGGCGCTGGCGGAAGTCTTTTTTCAGCGAAAAGCCTTCGCTGCGCGTCGTGCGGTTGGGATTGGTTTCGATTATATTTTTTCTTTCAAATATTTGAAAGAGAAGACCGGTGATGACCGCGATGATGATCGCTGAAACTATCAGATACAGGGCTTTGAGGCCAAAAAATCCAATGAGCATGACCGTGATTGCGGCGTTGGCCCAGGGAGAGGCAAGCAGGAAAGCGACCACCGCGGGGTTAGAGGCGCCTTTTTTGTGCAGTTCTATTGAGAGGGCGAGGATGCCATGGGAGCAGGCGCTCATAAGAAAGCCCAGAAACACCGCGTAAAAAATAGTCCTCTTGCGCGGCCGGGCAAAGATGAACGAGACGTATTCCCGGGGAACGTAGTGCTCGATGATTCCGCCCAGCAAAAGGCCCAGAAGAACCGCCCACCAGATGATGCGCAGATACTCAAGGAGGGATTTACGGAAGGGTTCCAAAAGCGGAAAATAATATGAGAGCAGGCTTGCCGCGAATAAAATTACAGCGACAATAATAGTTTTATTCCTATAGAAGGGGGTTTTGACTGCTGTGCCGCAGCAGGTTGCCTGCGCTGCAGGTATCTGTTTATCTGCGGCGAATTTTTCAAGGCAGCGCTGGCTGCAGAAGAAATAATCCTTGCCTTCAAGAGCAAGCCGTAAGGCAGTTTTCTCATTTACGGACATTCCGCAGACAGGGTCTTTTGCCATGCTTAACGCTCAATCGAGCTCTCCGGCTCAAAAATTAAATGACTACACTACCTTTTTCCCCTCCACCTCGGAGGTGGAGGTGGGCTCCGGTGCCATCTGCTTTAAGGCGTGGTTTGCCTTAAGACCCAAGCCGATACAGTACAGGGCAAAAGCGTGAAACCCGATGCTCAGGAAATCCTTCACTAAAATAAACAGCAGGCCGTCCAAAGCATACAGAACCATGCCGGTGATAAAAGCCCAACGATAACCTTTCCGGGAAAAAATCCCGAAGCCGACAAAGACTCCGGCTACGAGGACATCACAGGCAAAGGCTACTGCTTTACCCATGACTCCGACATCAGCGCTCAGACTGACACCGATTGAGTCGATGAGTTGGGTGATGCCCAGGCCCACCACAAAGTTCCATTGGCCACCGGCGAGCAATATCAGAGAATTCACCAGGGATAATCCGGCAATCCAGAAAAACCAGTTAGCTCCGGATTTAAACTGGCCCTCGATTCGTAAACGTACTTCCATTGCTTGTTTTTCCTGCGCTTCCATAGGGCCTCCATAGTGGGATCGTTGTCCCGTTAAAAGTTTTATCTAAATCACCAATATTTTAAATTCCAAATAAATCCTAATGACTAAAATCCAAATGACCAAAACAAAACCCGGTTTCTAGACTTCTTTACCTCATTGGCTGCAATTTCCCTACGCTTGCCTCCGACTACTTTTGGCCGCGGCTGCCTGTTTTCTATATTTCCTGAGCCAGCCAAGGTGCATGATAAGTACGCTGCAGGCGCCGATTAGGCCGCCGCTGGCAAAGGGCGTATTTGAAAATATAACCAGCACCAGAAGCGGCAACACTATTGCCAGATGCTGGTACAAGGATAAAGACAAGGCCAAACCATGTTCAAGCTTGATTTGGCCTGCCAGTCCATGCGGGTGGCGGTTGACATAGTAAAAGGTCAAAAGATTGGATACATGGCGGCCATTGATTGTGGCATAGAGTACCAGAAAAAATCCCAGAATGCTCTGACAGAGAGTTTCCGGGAAAAGATCCGATTCAAGCAGCCCTATCAGAACAGACGATACCAAGGCCGTGATCAGGATATAGCGGAGATTAAACCATTTGCGTTGGGAAACGTCTTTCTGCCAGGCGGGATTCAGCTCGTAATGCAGGAGCTGGAAATACTGGCTGTATTTTTTTTCTTTCTGTACAGCTCCGGCCAGCGTCAGGAAGTAATCCGCTAACATAAATACTGGAATGAGGAGTGCTTCAGGGTATTCCATTACGCAATCGTTTGGGGGTTTTTCACTTTTTGAATATGAAAAATGCCGCGCCCAAAAGGCATAGGCCTGCCCAGAGGTAATTGAATGATATTTTTTCCTTCATATAGAGGATCGCGAAGGGTATGAACACGCTTAAGGTGATTATTTCCTGGATTATTTTTAATTGCTCAAGGGAAAAAATGTTATAGCCGGCCCGGTTGGCAGGGACCTGGATAAGGTATTCAAAAAAAGCCACTCCCCAGCTTATCAGAGCCGCGATTATCCAGGGCTTATGGTTTAAGTGTTTAAGATGCGCGTACCAGGCAAAAGTCATAAACAGATTGCTAAAGGGGAGCCCGCCGATAAGGCAAAGAAAATTTTTCATGCCGTGTTCCTTTCTTGGTGTTGAGCCCCAGCCGTTTTTTATTATACCGCTAATTTCAGGTAGACAAAGGCTATTTTTGACACTGCACTTGCCTTTTTCCGGCATACCGATACAATAAAACTGAGCGGCCAAGCTATGGAAAATATATATAATTTTACTTTGCTTGAACTTCAGCGAATCCTAGCTGAGGAAGGCCTGCCTTTCTTTACTGCCGGTCAGGTCTTTGGCTGGCTATATAAAAAGCGGGTCGAAGATTTTGACACAATGACTAACATCTCTAAGCAGGCGCGCCAGATGCTCAAAAGCCGCTTCGCCTGCCCTCATCTTTTGCTGGCAAAGAAGCAGACCG
>CAYNSZ010000139.1:0-4044 GCA_964400075.1 uncultured Planctomycetia bacterium | reverse complement strand
GGAGAATAAAGAAACTCCGGCTTTAGGCCAACAGGTTACCCGGCAGGTTACACTGAGGGGTAACCCGAAGAGGGGGTAGCCCGGAGACATTCATTTACGCATGCGGCTTCTTATCCACAATCCTTCATACGCCTTTCGGGCTTTCCTGGCTTGCCTTTTTTTGCTGGCAAGCCTGTTTTTGCCCGCTAAGTCTTTTGCCGGCAGTTTTAAGCTGCGCTGGGTAGAAGTAGACGTTATTTTGGATAAAGACGCCAAAGCTCAGGTGAGCTATACCGTGCGCTGGAGTGCTGATAATGGTAATTTACATGGTTTTTACTTTGAGGGTTTTACCGGAGAGCCTGTGTTTGATTTTGAATTCGCCTATGCCCTGGATGATTCCGGCAATCATTACAGCTTGGATATCAGCCGCCTTTCTTCACGAAAATTCGATATTGTCCTTTCTCAGGGAAAAGCCTTTAGCGACGGCGAAATAACCTATTTTTTCCGCTACGCGACTGATTTACAGCAGAGTGGTAACCTTACCCAGACCGAGAGTGAACACGGCCGCTTGGCCGTGTTCAACTGGGCACCGGTGCAATGGGATGACTCTCTTGAACACGAGACAGTTATTGTTCATTATCCGGTGGAGGTAGCCGGCCAAAGGGTTTCTGATACTGACCTTGAACTGATCAAGTTCAAGACCGAGAAATATGTCAACCAGCGCTACCGCATCGATTACCGTACGGTTAAAGGTTTAAGCGGCCAGAACCTATTGACCGTAGTCTTTCACAAAGAAAACCTCCCCGCGCGATATCATTTTCAAATCCAGGCCTATGTCGATGCCGCGCATTTTAAGCTTACCACCATGGCCCCTGGGGTGCCGGGAGGCTCAACCGGCGGTTTCAAGCGGGCCCCTGAAGAATACATGATAAACCGGTTTTTCCCGGGCAGTATCGCCAGCCACATACCCCTGAATACGTTCCAGCTATTTTTGCTTGTTGTCGCGGTTATCGTGCTTTTCGGATTCTTCCCGTTTTTCATTATGACCAGAAAGCATGTTTCCATGCTGCGGGCTCAGGACGGTATATCCCGGATACAGTGGACCGGCGATGAGTGGGTGCCGCCAAAAATACAGACCGGTTCTTTCCGCAAAAAAGGCAAAATCTGCAAGAACCTGAATCCTCTTGAGGCAGGCCTCCTATTAGATGTACCGCTGGCGTCTTTGCTTGCTTTTATGGTCCAGAACATGGTTCGCAAAGGCATGGTCCGTATGCTTAAGGTCCAACCGCTTACCGTGGAGCGTATGGCTGGAGCGAAAGCGGGCATAGACCCTTACGAGAATATCATCTTTAACGCCATTCAGGCAGACGGCAGCATCGCCAAACAGCCGGTCTATGATATGATTTTATCCCTGGCAAGCGGCCTTGAGCAGAAAACCTGGAATTCGGACCTGGAGGAAACCAAGAAATATTACGAGGAGCAGCTTGGCGAGTTACTGAAAGCCAGCCGCGGCGGAAACGACGCCTACTATTGGGACGGGTATCATTACCTGCGCTATGGCCACAGTTCCTATCATGATGAGGAGTACTACCGCCAGAGCCAAGGATTCGCAGACACCTTTAAACAGACCATCCCGGATGTAGGAAGGAGCTTTTCTGATTTTCGCAGTTCCGCAGTCTGTTATAACGGGCCGTTTTTGCAGAATGTCTGCCACGATGCCTGCCATTCAGCGTGTCATTCGGCCTGTCACAGCGCCTGCCATAGCGCTTGCCACGGCGCTTGCCACGGAGCCTGTGTCAGCAGCGGCCATTAATCGCCTGTAATAAAAAATCAGGCGATTAACTCCGGGCCCCGTCTACTAATGGCCCGGAGAGATTCATTAGCATTATGAATTATTATTCACAGATACACTGGGTCGATGAATACGTGGCGAACATCTCCGGCTATATTTATGTGCGGCCTTATGACCGCCTGCTTATAAAAATTCCCAACGAGGCGTATAAACTTAATGAGCAGGGTATTTGCCTCTTGCAGCAACTGCTAGGGGGCAAGCGCGTCAGAGATATTATTGACATGTATTGCGACCGGGAAGCGGTAGCGAATGATATTCATAATTTTTTCTGTGATTTGCGAGCCGTGCTGAAGGGCTGCTTTCGCGACGGACAGAAGCGCAGGGCCATTGAGGAGATTCCTTTTGGCCTCGGCTTTAACCAGCTGCCGGTATTGAGCGAAATCGCCCTTACCTACCGCTGCAACCTTTCCTGTAAATTCTGTTACGCTTCCTGCGGTTGCTCCAGGGGCAGCGCTGTTTCTGAAATGACGACCGCCGAAGTGCAAAAGGTTTTAAATATCATCAAACATGAGGCAGAGGTGCCGTCAGTGAGCTTTACCGGCGGAGAACCGACCCTGAGGGAGGACTTAGTTGAGCTCGTTGCCTATGCCAAGTCTCTTTCATTCTGGACCAATCTTATTACCAATGGCACTCTTATCACGCGGGCCAAGGCCTTGCATTTTAAACTTGCAGGCCTTGATTCAGCGCAGGTGAGCCTTGAAGCCGGCAGCGCCCCGGTGCACGATGCCATCGTGGGCAGTTCCGGAGCTTTTCAGGCGACTCTGGCCGGACTTAAACATTTGCACGAAGCCGGCATCCGGGTGCATACCAATACCACAATCCAAGCCCAGAATAAAGACCATCTCCTGGGCGTGGTGGATATGGTAAAGTCATTTGGACTGAATAAGTTTTCCATGAACATGCTCATGCCCGAGGGTTCGGCAGTTGCCAATATCACCAGCGTATTTATCAGTTATAGTGAAATTTCCGAATATATACTCCGGGTAGACCGCTACGCCAGAGAGGCCGGGCTTGAATTCATGTGGTATTCTCCCACACCCCTGTGCATTTTTAATCCCATAGTTCACGGATTAGGCAATAAAGGTTGTGCTGCCTGTGACGGCTTATTGAGTATAAATCCCGCAGGTGACATCCTTCCCTGCTCAAGCTTCCCAAAACCAATGGGTAATATCCTTGCGATGAAAGGCAGTTTCAAGCAGGCCTGGAAAGGTAAAGAGTTTGTCTATTTTCAGCGAAAGCGTTTCGCGCACAAGCTTTGCCAGGGGTGTGAGTACTTTGCCGTGTGCAACGGAGGCTGTCCCCTTTACTGGGATAAAGTCGGCTATGAGGAAATACTATCCCCGCGCAGCCTCAAGGAGGTTTTGGCGTGAGTCTCCTTCCTGATTCCCGTCGGCAGGGTGACATTGCTTTTTTGGTTGCCAAAAAACTGCCCTATAGACAGCGTATCGCTTTGGTGCTGAGCCTGCTTGGTGCGGGGCTGCTCATAGAGTTTTTTTTAAATTTCTGGCTGGGGTTGGCAGTTTTAGCGTGCGCGACTTTGCTCAGTTTGATTAAAGGCTATTCTGCGGCGCTTAAAGTTCAGGCTGCGGAGCAGTGGGGCCAGGTTACTCCGGATGAATATACCAAAATCAAGATACGCAACAGTCAGCTTAAACAATGGGACCTGGATCTACTTGACATAACCAACCCCCGCGGAGCAGGTCTGTTCTTTGGGCTGGTCGCGGTTTATTTGATAAGCTGGTTCAGTCTTGGGTTTAGCGGCCAGGAACAGCTCGCGCGGTATCTGTTTTGGGATTGCTGTATAATCCTTTTTCCTCACTGGATAACCGGCGTGCGCTCCTATTTGAAACGTGATAAACTCATCGTCAAAATCATATTGCTTGAGCAAATCATGAGAATACTTGAGGCTCCCAGCGATATCCAGGTCCTGCCCATGCTTTCAACCTGCCAAACAAAGCAAGGCGGCCGGGTTCCGGCTGACGCCCGGCTCCTGGTGCGTTTTATCAACGCTCCTAAGAATTTTATGGGGCTTCAGGTTCAGGTTTCCATCAATACGGTTCAGGGCAAAGACTTCCCCTACTTGTATTGCGTTCTTATCGCCCAGCCAAGTCCTGCCCTGATTACTGAAGAGGCTTATAAAAATATACCGAAAGCCAAAGATGTTCTTTTTGAGAAGACGCAGTCAGAGGGCGTTGACGTTTTGGTTGTGCGTC
>CAYNSZ010000138.1:0-4084 GCA_964400075.1 uncultured Planctomycetia bacterium | reverse complement strand
CGCCTTACGCGTGTAGGGACGCGGGAGTGGACAAGGCTCAAGGAGCGGGTCGAGCGCGGCATTAAAGAATTTGCCCTTGGTATTTTAAAGCGCGAAGCCCAGCGTAAAATTATCGGCGGTTTTGCTTTCCCGGCTGATTCTGATTGGCAGCGTAAATTCGAGGAGAGTTTCCCTTACGAGGAAACTCCCGACCAGATCAAAGCCACTGCCGAAGTAAAAAAAGACATGGAATCGCCCGAATGCATGGACCGCATCGTGTGCGGAGATGTCGGCTACGGAAAGACCGAAGTTGCCATGCGGGCGGCGGTAAAAGCTGTATGCGGAGGAAAGCAGGTGGCCTTCCTTGTGCCGACTACACTCCTTGCTTACCAGCATTACGCCAACTTTACGAAACGCCTCTTGGATTTTCCCTTTTCCGTGGAAATGCTGTCGCGGTTCCGCACGGCAGGCGAGCAAAATAGCATCCTGGCCAGGCTCAGGGAAGGCAAGGTCGATATCCTGGTTGGTACCCACCGGTTGCTTTCAAACGACGTTGTCTTCAAGAATTTAGGCTTGCTCATTATTGACGAGGAGCACCGTTTTGGCGTTGCGCATAAGGAAAAAATAAAAAAAATTAAGATTGGCATAGATATTTTATCGCTTTCGGCCACCCCAATACCACGGACTTTGTACATGAGTTTTATCGGTTTAAAAAACATTTCCTTAATACGCACTCCGCCTCAGCAGCGCCTGAGCGTGAAAACCAGGTTGATTTCTTTTCGTAAAGACCTTATCCGTGAGGCGATCGTCAAAGAAGTGGAACGTGGGGGGCAGGTATTTTTTATTCATAACCGCATTGAAACCATTGCTGAGATCGAACGTACCTTACGCAAAATTTTACCGGAAAAAATTTCAGTGGGTATCGTATACGGCCGGATGTCATCCCAGCAGATGGAACGGGTGATGTTTGATTTTATCAATAGGAAGATTGACTGTCTGCTTTCCACCGCCATCATTGAATCCGGTATTGACATCCCCACAGCAAACACTATCATTATAAATAATGCCCACCGTTTTGGTCTTGCTGATCTTCACCAATTACGCGGCCGGGTGGGCAGGCTTGACATCCAGGCCTGGGCTTACCTCATCGCTCCCCCCGAGCAGGTTATCGCCTCGGATGCCCGGCAGCGTTTGAAATATATAACGGAATTTTCGCATCTGGGGGCGGGATTTGAAGTTGCCATGAGTGATCTTGAGTTGCGCGGGGCCGGTAACATTCTCGGCCAGGAGCAGCATGGTTTTATCTGGATGGTCGGTTTTGATTTATATTGTCGGCTTTTAAAGAAAGAGATAGAATATTTAAAAGAAGCGTTTCATATGCAATAAACGGATTAGGTGATAGGTAAGGAGGTTTTCACTATGCGTCAGCTATTAACGTGTTTAAAAATTTCACTGGGCGTGGGGATTTTGGTTGTATCCTGGCTTGAGGTATCCGCCCAAGATGTTACTAAAATTATTGCCAAGGTTAACGGCCAGATTATTACTACCAAAGATATCGATGATTATTGTACCGCCTTGAGCTTGCGGTTGACCGATGAAAATACAAGTTCAGACTGCAGCAATCCTGATTTTAAGGCGACGGCGCTTGAAAAACTCATCGAGGATAAACTGGTTTTGAATGAAGCAAAGAAAGCGGCTATTGACATACCTCTGCCGGCTATCTCCGCCAGATTGGAAAAGATGATTCTCGCCTATCCCACACGCGAGGAATTTGACGCTTCCCTTGTCGAGCGGGGATTGACCATCACCTCTCTAAAGGAAATTATAAAAGAAAAATACCTGATGCAGGTTATTATCGAGCAATACGTGCGTTCGCAGGTCACCATTCCTCCCCAGGAAATCAGCACCTATTATGTCGAACATCAGAATGAATTTCACGCGCCCCGTCGCTATGTTTTTTATGTAGCCCAGGCGGATGATTACATCACGGTTAAAGAATTATCGATGCTTATCGACGCTGAGGGAATGGAAGCAGCGCAAAAAGAGCATGCCGATGCCTTCGTAGTCATTGAGTCGGCTCCGGAAGAGCTGCGTCCAGAATTATCCTCGGTTATTGGTGGACTTACTCCGCAGGCCCATGCGATTAAAAAGATAGATGAGGCGTATTATCTTTTCTTTCTGGATGAGATTCGAGAGCCCCGGCAACTTTCCATGGCGGAAGTAAAAGAGAATATCCACGAGTATTTACGGAATGAGAAATTTAAAATTCATTTTACCGAGTGGATAGCTGAACTAAAAAAGAAGGCGGTTATAGAAATTTTCTAATGAAAAGAAAAATTCTTATCACTTCCGGCGACCCTGCCGGCTGCGGTCCCCGGATTATTCTTGAAGCTATCAGCCAACTCCGGATGAATTGCAGTTATATTATTGTTGGTGATGCGGTAGTTTTCGAGCGTCTACCCTTATTCAAAAGATTTAAGACCCAGATAACTTTGATTGATGTTTCTACTCCCGGTATTGGGAAAATCCGTCGCGGCATTCCTTCACGGGTAACCGGCCGCGCAAGTTTATCTTATCTTGATACAGCAGTTAGACTTATAAAACATTCGTGTATGCAGCAGCTGGTGACAGCCCCGGTGTCCAAAGAAGCGATCCAGTGCATCGCGCCTGATTTCACCGGCCATACCGAATATCTCGCGCACGCCTTCGGCGTGCGCGATGTGGCTATGATGATGACTTCCCGCCAGCTGCGTTTGGTATTGCTTACTCGCCATATTCCCTTTGCCGGCGTTAGCACGGCCATCACCGGGACGCTTATACGCCGGACTTTATCGCTTGTCCATGACAGTTTGAAACGCCAGTTTAAGATACCAAAACCTCGAATTGTTTTTGCTTCCCTTAATCCCCATGCCGGAATACATACTTTTTTAGCAAAAGAGGAGAAAATAATCAGCGATACTTTACGGACTTTTAACTATCCCCTTACGGGGCCGCTTCCAGCAGATACTATTTTTATTCAGCAGAACCTGCGCAACTTTGATTGCATTGTATGCGCATACCATGATCAGGGCATGATCCCTTTTAAACTGCTTTCGTTTGACGATGGCGTCAATCTTACCCTGGGATTACCGATAATCCGCACTTCCCCCGCGCACGGAGTGGCTTTCGACCGGATGCGTTCAAACGCTCGGCTTTCATCAACTTCCATGGCCGCTGCTCTCCGGCTGGCTGCGCGGCTCCTTCCATGAAACTTCGCAAAGGTCTCAGCCAAGTTTTTCTACGCGATCCACGTTTTATCAAGAAAATCCTGGAAAAGATTACCATAAACCATGAGGATGTCATTGAGGTTGGTTCCGGCGACGGCGCTTTGAGCAGGAGCCTTGCTCGTGAAGCCAAAGCGCTCTACTGCGTAGAGTTGGATGAGCGATTGAGCCAGCGGCTTAGTAAAGGATTAGAACAGTTTCCTAATGCGCAGGTTATCAATGCCGATATCCTTAGTCTATCATTAAGGTCGCTATCCCGAAAATTTACTTTAGTTGGTAATATACCCTACCATATCAGCAAAAAATTTATCCGCTATTTGATTGATAATCGAAGCATGGTTAGGGCAGCCTACCTTACGGTTCAAAAGGAATTTGCTGATAAACTTCTTGCCCGGCCAAAAACCAGCGCGTACTGCCCTTTAAGCTGCTTCCTGCAATTTTACGCGACTGTCACAAGGTTTTTTAATATTCCATCCAGCGCTTTCTATCCGGCGCCGAAGGTCAAGTCATCATTTCTTATGGTACATTTTCACGATAATCCCGCCTCGCCTATTGATCACGATTGCTTCTTTGAAGTTATTGATAGGGCGTTCAGCCAACGAAGAAAAAAAATTATTAATTCCTTGAGCTCCCTTTTTAATCCCGATGAATTATCTCATCTCAAAATCGATTCCGATAGCCGCGCCCAGGATTTATCGGTTGACGACTATCGACTACTTGCCGATTCGCTGGAACGCAAGCGCAAACTCGCGTGCCCAGCGCCGGGAGGCGGTATGAGTATCGAAAAATAGAATAAATCATGATTTTAGCTTTACAGTGATGTCATTTTTGGTATAATTTAC
>CAYNSZ010000137.1:0-4104 GCA_964400075.1 uncultured Planctomycetia bacterium | reverse complement strand
TCATTAAATTTTTGCTGGTCAATACTAACCTGGAAAAGGTCAAGGCTCAAAAAGGTTTCTCCCTCCTTGATCTAAAGAACTTCGCCCAGTATAAGGGCTATGAGGTGAAAGGCTTTCGCATGGATTTAGATTTTCTGGTCAAGCTTGGCCAGCCGGTGCTGATCCCGGTGAACGTTAAGGATTATTCCCATTTTGTCATCTTTCGCGGCATAAGCCAAGACCGCGTATTTTTAGCAGATCCTGCCCTGGGCAACATGACCATGAGGGTTGAGAAATTCCAGAGGCTCTGGCAGGGGGGTATAGGCCTGGTGCTTTCTAAAACAGAAAATACCGAAAAGCCCGGCCCGCTTGAGCTTACCGATGAAGAACAGGCAGCCTTGGTAGGCTCAGCCACAGTGAGAAATGTCTTCGGCATAAACTCCATAGGCCCTATTTACCGTCAGGGAGAGTTTTGAATATCTTCTAATCTTGTCCAGCTTCCCCCGTATTCGCACTGGCGTGCGCAGAAAACCAAGAAAAACCTCTCAAAATAAGCTTGTTTGGCCTGAATCAGCCCTGTTTTTGGTTCAAAGCCCAATCATAGCCTATTGGCTCTGATTTTCCAGGCGTGTTCTCTAAAATTATCGGGTTTTGCGGCAGGGCGTATAAAATACTTGCTTTTGTTCTTTTTTTCATTACAATATACTAATCTTTCTTATCCTTAAATTATATGACCCGAAGCCTTAAGATTGCTTTTTTTATACTGTTGTTCGCGCCCGCATGTTTTTCCCTCTTTTCCAGCCAGAGCAGCCCTGCCCTAGCTGATAGCGAAACTTACTCCACTACCATTACCTGGATTACTGATAAACCTTCCTCTTCCCAGGTTGAATATGGCCTTGATGCTTTCTATGGCAGTAAGACCATGGAGGAGAGCGCCTTGGCCATAGACCATGAGGTTATACTTAATAACCTTCAACCTTCGACCCTCTACCACTATCGGGTGATTTCAAAGGACGCCTTGGGTAAGGCCACTATAAGCCCTGATTATGTTTTTGTTACTCCCCATGAGTCTTTAAGCCAAGAGCCTCCCCAGATATCAGGGGTTCAAGCTGTGCGCATGGTCGCCTCACGGTCTCAAGATTCATCCACTGAACTCAGCCAGAACAGGCGGCGCGAACTTCGTGACGGCGTATCTGAGCAATTTTCAGCCAAAGAGGTGCTCCATGAGATGGTAGCATCGCTCTCTGATGATGAGGCTGGCGCAGTGGTGGCTGGAGGGGCTGTGCTTCACAAGGGAGGTGCAGAATCCCAGAAACCAGTAACTCCCGCAGCCTCAGCTGCGGCTGAGGCTGAAGGAACTGCGGCTGAAGCTGAGGCTGAGACTGAGGCTGAGGTCGATGCGGCCGATGAATCGGTTGTGGCTGGCCAGCTGGTCAAGCAGGAGCCGGCCATAGAGGAGACCCTGATTAAGAAAGGAGGCCTGCTGCTTCCCAAAGGGACCTGGCAGTATGAGCCTTCGCTCACCTACGCGCATCTGTCTGCCAATAATATCTCCATTCAAGGTATAACTATCCTGCCGGTTTTAGTCATCGGCTCTATTGATTCTCAGAAGGTCAAGCGCGACATAACCATTGCCAATCAGACCCTTCGCTACGGCCTGTTGGATAACTGGCAGGTTGATGTGCGCGGCCCCTATAAATTCCAGTATGAGCGCGTCTCAACCGGCGATACCAGCGATATAACCGCCAGTCAGCCGGCTGGGGCGATGTGGAGACCGGCATCTTTTACCACTGGCTGCATGAACAGGGCTGGCGGCCGGATATCGTGCTGGGCGTTTCAGCTAAATCCGATACCGGTAAAGACCCTTATGCGCATGAAATCGGCCTGGGAACCGGCCACCAGGCGACCAAGGCAAGCTTGGTTTGGGTAAAGTCCGCTGACCCGGCTATCCTCTATGGAAGCCTGGGTTACACCTGGACACATGACGAGGATATCGAGAATTTTGGCAATGTCGATCCCGGGGATATCATTGAATATACTCTTGGGACCGCCTTTGCCTTAAATTATAACTTAAGCTTAAACTTCGGCATCGAGCATCTCATCAGCCAGAAGATGACTCTGAACGAGTTGGATGTGGTCGGTTCCTTCACCAATGCCGCCAGCTTTAAATCAGGCATTGCCTGGGCTATGGATGAGCATTGGTCATTACAGCTTGATACAGGCTACGGCCTCACCGAGGATGCCGCTGACTTTATCCTTGAACTCCGCCTGCCCTATACGTTTTAATCGACCAGCGTAAATCCCCGGCCTTTGGTTCGACAGGCTCACCATCCCTCGCTTCAGCCCGGAGAGATTCATTTCCAGCCATTCCCCGTGGTAGACCGCAGCCATTCCAAAAATCATGGGTAAAAGAGTCGCAGTTATCGGGGCCGGAGTCGGCGGGCTTGTCACCGCAGCAAGGCTTAGAAGCCTGGCTTTGGCAGCAGGGCTTAAAAGCCTGGCTTTGGCAGCAAGGCTTTTAAGCCGCGGCTACAGCGTTGATGTCTACGAGAAACTTTCACGCTGCGCAGGCAGAGCTATCGGCAATTAAGCCTGGCGGATATTTTTTTGATATACTCAATGACCTTGGCGGTGGCCTCATCGGGAGTTGAGGCGCCGGCAGTGATGCCTACTGAGCGGGCGTTTTTGAACCAGGCAGGTTTAATATCGCGGAAGGACTGAATCCAGAAACTCCTGTTGTTTAATGAGTTAGACAATTGATACAAGCGTCTGGTGTTGGCGCTGCTTTTAGAGCCGATGATTATCATTACGTCATTGGCAAGGGGCATGGTTTTTATCTCAGCCTGCTTGATGCGGGTAGGCTGGCATATGGTATTAAAGAAGCGTACGTGCTTAATATGTCGTTTGAGAATTTTGACTATGGCCAGGGCATTATCCAGGTTTTGGGTGGATTGGACCACCACGCAGGCTTTTTTGATTTTACTGATTTGCGTCAGGGGTAGGCGCTTGGGGGTGTCGATGACCATGGATTTTTTCTTAAGCTGGCCGACAATGCCGTTGACTTCGTCGTGTTCCTTATCGCCGATGACCATGACCGTATACCCCTTATCCTCGTAAGCGAGTGCTGTTTTATGTATTTCTTTAACCATGGGGCAGGTGGCGTCGATTATGGTATAGCCGAGCCCTCGAGCGCTTTCTATGGTTTTTGCGGTGGTGCCGTGGGCACGGATGAGCAGGATTTTGCCCCGGCCGGGGCTGAGGCGCGGTACTTTTTTTATTCCTTCTTTTCGTATCCTGCGCACCACCGCTTCATTATGGACGATATCTCCCAGCATCACTACGTTCTTGTGCCTGCGGGCGGCCTCAAGGGCTATGGCAATAGCCCGTTTTACCCCGAAACAAAATCCCGCTGACCTAGCAAGATCAATTTTCATACCTGCGTGTTGGCGATAATTTTTTTTGCGGCAATCCTGATTTTGGCTGCTGAAGAGACAGCGGCGCGGCGGATAAAAATATCTGCGGGATTAGCTTCGATAACGTCCAAGATTGCGGCGTAAACATCCTTCATCAGTTGCACCGCAAAACGCTGCCGTTTGCCGGGGATAGCGTTGATTCCCCGCGAAGCCGAGTCATAATAGCTGCGGGCCCGTTGTATTTGAAACCGCACGAACTTAATAAAGGCATCGTTGGTGATTTGCTTTGCGATGTGTTCCTCAGTCAGGTGAAAGCAGCTCATCTCCTCGAGCGGAAGGTATATCCTGCCCCGCTGGTAATCTTCCCGGATATCCCGCAGGATATTGGTCAGCTGCATGGCAATGCCTAAATCAACTGCGGCCCGCTCAGCCTCCCTGCCAGCCGCCTTAAAAATCTTGAGCATCATAAGCCCCACTACTCCCGCGACCCGCCAGCAGTATCTATAGAGCTCCTCAAAATTATAGTAGCGGCTTTTTTCAAGATCCATGGCCATACCGGCGATGAGTTCGTCAAAATAGGATTGGGGGATATCGTAGGCCTGTATTGTGTGGCTGAAAGCTGAAAGCAGGCTGTCTTTGCCAGTCCGGCCCTGATAAACCATGGCGATTTTGTGTTTAATGGCTTGAAGCCTTTCCGAGCGTGTCGTATTTT
>CAYNSZ010000136.1:1696-4111 GCA_964400075.1 uncultured Planctomycetia bacterium | reverse complement strand
ATTCATCCCCGGCTTGAAAGCCGGGGATTTCTGCGGGTCGATTAAATAAAAAATCCTCTGCGCTGTAACCTGCAGAGGATGAAAGTGGCGCTTAGCGAATAGGCCTTTAAAAGTCCGGTACCGCAAGAGCCTAGCGGGACGGGAGCTTGATTATCTGGCCGGCAGTAAGCGAATCAGGATTGGCAATAGTTTCCTGATTGAGCTCGTAAATTTCTCTCCAGCGGTTGCCGTCACCCAATTCTTTCTGGGAAATCTTCCACAAAGAATCGTTCTGTTGGATGGTATAGGAACGCGCGTTCTCTGGCCCCGGTCCTGCTTCTGTCTCAAGCCCAACCAGAGGCTGCGTAGTTTCTAAAGGCTCTTCCTGAGGAGTTTCGGTTGCGGCAGGAATCGACGGAGACGTTCCCTGGCCTGCCTGCTCAACCGGTATAAGGATAATTGCTCCCGCGGTAAGTTGATCGGGATTGTCAATACGATCCTTATTAAGCTCGTAGAGGTACTTCCAGCGGTATCCGCTGCCCATCTGTTCCTGGGCGATTTTCCATAAGCTATCATTCTTTTGTATCTCGTATTCCCGGGTTGAGACCTGAACCTGAGATTCTACGTTTACGTCTTGCTCGATGAGGTATTTTCCCTCCTCCAGCGGCACCGCCCCCGGTTCTTGGACCTTTCCGGGATAGGGAATCATGACTTCTTCGACTTCGGCGACCATAAACTGCGCATTCCTGTCCTTCTGCATGCCGACAAGGTCAGCGATGGGAGCGACCGCGTCAAGCTTGCCCCGGCTGACAATGCGGATACGTTCCTGGTCTATGCCTTTGGCAACCATAAATTGGCTGACCGCCTCCGCTCTTTGCCTACCCAGCTCAAGATTATAGGCCTCAGAGCCTCTTTGGTCACAATTGCCGGTGAGCAGGATGTCGGCTTCGGGATTTTTCCTGAGTGCTTTGACCGCGGAATCAAGAATGGGAGTATGGTCGGCGCGCAGGTCGGCCTTATCATAATCAAAGTAAATCTTCACATTCTTGATGATGTTCTTAATCAACAGGGACGGCCGCAATTCGTGGGGCTGCGGCGGAGGCAGTTCTTCTTCCTTGTAATCGAATATTATCTTGTAAACGTAAATATAACCGCGGTTACCCCAGGGCTCAACCTCGCCGGGATTAGTGGGCCACCACCAATATCCGCCCTGCTCTTCGTCTTTCACCGGTCCGGGAGTCGCGTCGGTCGGCCACCATTCGAATTTCTTTTGCAGGTCTTGGAGCTCCTGCTCGCGCTTCTCTTCTCTGGTTTGAGCCTCGAGCCGAGGAAGACCGGCAGTCAATAATCCCACCGCGATAACCGCCGCGAAAACTCTTCTGGTAATCGTTGGATTTCTCATATCCGAAAGTGTAAATTTAATTTAAATATTGCCTTAGCTTTTCGGACGTTTTTTTCCCGACAATGCCGTCGGCAACCAAACCGTTGGCTTTCTGAAACTCGGTAATGGCTTTTTTAGTATTCTTGCCGATTTTGCCGTCGACGGCGCCGTCGTAGAAACCTGCTTTCTTCAGGGCCGTCTGTACCTCTTTCGCGCTCAAACGTGCCGATGCTGATGCTGTGGAAACCGGCTGCGCGCTTGCATTTTCGAGTTGCTCCTCAGCCCGGTATAGGTCATTGCGTAATTCCAGAATCTCATCGTCTTTCAGGGCGAGCTCCCGTTCCAAGGCATTGACACGTTCCTCATAGCTTTGCGCCTGCGTTTCCTGAGTCTTTTGCCGGGCTGTGGCACAACCGACAAATAAAACAGTCAAAGCAGCAAACATGAGTCTTCTCAAGGTCATCGTTAATCCTCCTCTTTAGCTTAAGCTATCAACCCTCCAATCTCTCCGGCTTTTAGCCGGATATGGCCAGGGTGATACTTTAGCCTCGCTTTGGCTCGGCCAAAGTATCAATCAGTAATAGAGTCTCCGAGCGCAAGCCAGGTCTGTACATCGATGCCGCCGCCGGCATTGAAATTATGTTCACTCTGAAATTCCGCGATTGCTTTGCGGGTTTTTGGGCCGATTTTTCCATCGATAGACCCTGGGTCATAGCCGGCATCTTTTAACGCCTGCTGTATGCGCTTAACAGTTTCCTGCGACTGCAGTTTACTGTTTATTTCATCGAGCGTGATCTGTGGCTCCGCTGGTAGAACTGGCGGTTCCGGCGTTACCGCTAAAGGCGCGGGAGCTTGGGGCTCGGCAGGGATCAGGAGAGACCAGGTTTCAGGATCAAGAGAACCGGTCGCCTTCAAGTTCTTGCTCTCCTGAAAAAGCCTGATCGCCTCATGCGTCTTCTTCCCTATCTTCCCATCAACCGACCCGGGGTCAAAGCCTGCGTCTTTTAACGCCTGCTGTATGCGCTTAACAGTTTCCTGCGACTGCAGTTTACTGT
>CAYNSZ010000136.1:0-1596 GCA_964400075.1 uncultured Planctomycetia bacterium | reverse complement strand
TTATTTCATCGAGCGCGATCTGTGGCGCCGCCGGCAACGCTGGTGATTTCGGCGTTCCTGCTAAAGGCGCCTGAGTTTGGAGTCCGGCAGGAATCTCCTGGTACAGGAGGGGCCAGGTGCTGGTATCCAGATAGCCAGTCGCTTTCAGATGCTGATTTTTCTGAAAACGCTTAAGCGCCTGCCGCGTCTGGTAACCCATTCTGCCATCAATCAGTCCTGGATCATAGCCCTTAGCTCTCAAGACTTCCTGAGCGACTTCGACTTTGGGATTATAAACATCGACGAAACCGACAAGTTCTTCTTCCTCCAGGGCTGCTTTTTTAGAAAACTCACACCCACCTAACAAAATCGCCAGCACCATTAAGACAGTAAGTTTGCTCATAGCAACAATACTTCCTCTATGCAAGGGCCATGGTAAATATCTTCTGGGCTATCTGCGGATATCGAGCGATAAAGCGCAGCTCATCCTCCACCAGCGGTTTCTGATTATGGACGTTAGCGTACCTGACAAGCTCAAGAATCTTTGCCGCTTCCTGGTCATCCTTGAAGGCGACCTCCAGCTTATCATAGACGTTGCGAAATCCCTTGATGCCTGAATATTCGCCCACGGTAATATGCCTGCCGGTTTCGATAATTTCAGCCTCTCCTCTGCCCAGCTCTTCATAATCGTACAGCTCGTAGTTGCGGCGGTCTTTAAGCGCACCGTCAGCATGTATCCCTGACTCATGGGCAAAAGCGTTCGCGCCGACTCCCGGCTGGTTTATGGGTATGGGTATACCGAAGGCATAGGAGGCGTATTTACAGGTCCTCCAGGCACACTTTAAGTTTATATTCTCATCCAGCTGATATTTCCCCTGCAGGCCGCTGCCATATTTAATTGCCAGTATTACTGCGACTAAATCCGCGTTTCCTGCCCGTTCTCCGGTACCGTTGACGCAGGTATTGATATAGGCATCAACCCCGGCGTCGTTTGCCGCTGCCGCACCGCACACCGAAGTTGCCGTCACCATCCCCAGGTCATTGTGGCAGTGCAATTCAATGGGCATCTTGATCTCTGTGGCAACCTGTTTAATCCGCTCGTAGATACTGAGCGGGCTGTCATAGCCTAAAGTATCGCAGTAACGGAAACGATCAGCGCCTGCCGCTTTCGCGGCTAGGGCAAAGCGAATCAGGTAGTCGATTTTTGTCCGGGATGCGTCCTCGGCATTAACGCCAATGGATTTGGCGCCCAATTTCCGCGCCAAGGTGACCGCCTCAATCATCTCCTGTATAATTGACTCATGATCGAGTTTTCCCTTGAACTTGTGTATGATCATCTGGTCAGACGTCGAAATAGAAAGATTAAGATGTTCAATGCCGGGAGTAAGCTTAAAGGCCGTTCGCACATCCTCCTCAATAGCCCTGAGCCATCCGCCGAGACGGAGCCGGCCAAAGGTGCCCATGCGCGAAAGCTCGAGGTTAGCGTTGAGGTAGTTGGTTTCATGGCGGGTCACCGGAAAACCGAACTCGGAATGGAAGACTCCCATCTGAGACAGGTAGAGATTAAGCATGGTCTTCTGAAGCTTTGAAAGGCATATCCGCGAAGTCTGCACTCCG
>CAYNSZ010000135.1:0-4217 GCA_964400075.1 uncultured Planctomycetia bacterium | reverse complement strand
AAATTCAACCGAGCATTTTTCCTGCGCCGGGGCTTGGAAAAATGCTGGTTTCATTTGACCTCCCTATTCGATCAGGGTACCGATGGAATCTCCACAAATCACTTTTTTTAGATTCCCCTCCCGCATGAAATTAAAAACGATAATTGGCAGCCGATTCTCCCTGCATAAGGTAACGGCGGTCGCATCCATTACCTTTAATTCCCGGTTGAGAACTTCTTTGTAGGTAAGTCTTTTATAGAACCGAGCCTTGGGGTTTTTCAGAGGATCAGATGAATAAACACCCTCCACTTTAGTCGCTTTCAACACAACATCGGCATTCACCTCGATGCTCCGTAACGCCGCCGCGGTATCGGTAGTAAAAAAAGGATTGCCAGTTCCGGCAACAAAAATCACTACCCGCCCTTTCTCGAGATGCCGAATGGCGCGCCGCGAGATATAGGGTTCGGCTACCTTATTTATCTCAATGGCAGTCATGACCCGGCTGGGCACGCCGAGATTTTCCAGGGCATTCTGCAAGGCCAGACCGTTTAATACCGTAGCCAGCATCCCCATATAATCGGCAACCGCCCGCTGCATCTGAAACTCTGAGGACCGTTCTACTCCGCGGAAAATATTACCGCCGCCAACGACCAACGCTGTCTCAACTTCAAGCTGCACTATTTCTCTTACCTGCTTCGCTAAAAGCGCGCACATCGCCGTGTCAATCCCATGAGAAAGTGTACCCAAAAAGGCTTCGCCACTGAGCTTTAATATGATTCGTTTATATTTGGCTTTCATTGGTTTCACCTACCCCAAAACGTACGAATCTACGTATAACCACGTTTTCGCCGCTCTGGGAAACGACGTCACGTAAATAATCGCCGATAGTGATTTTATTATTTTTGATGAACGGCTGCTCCATGAGACAGTTTTGCTGTATATACTCATCGGGATTATCAGTCTCCCGTAATGCTTCCTGGGGTACGTCCTCTTTCCTGATATACCGGGGGGCGAGGGCTGCGATATGCATGGCGACATCTCTGACAAAATTTTTAAAGACATCAGTTCGGGCCACGAAATCGGTTTCGCAGTTAATCTCAACCAGCGACCCTAAATTTCCTCCAAAGTGGATATAGGAATCGATGAGCCCTTGGCAGGCGGTGCGGGAGCTTTTCTTGGCCAATACCTCAGCGCCCTTGTCTTTTAATATCTTAAGCGCTGCATCAAAATCGCCTCTGGATTCAGCTAAAGCTTTTTTGCATTCATTGATTCCCAGCGAGGTCATCTCCCGCAATTTCTTGATATCCGTCAACCCCATGCTATTCCTCCTTCGGCTTCGATTTTTTTAACCGTTTTGTTTTCTGCGCGTCCAGCCCTCCATCGACCACGGCCGCCCCGCTGGCTTCAGACATGATCGGCTCTTCGTTCTGCGCTTCGAGGCTCTGCTCTATTGGCTTGGCTGCCGCCGCAATATCCCTGCCCTTCTCCAAGCCCTCATTGATAGCTTCGACCAGACACGCGCTGATATAACGCACTGATTTAATAGAATCGTCATTACCGGGAATCGGATAATCAATAACCTCGGGGTCACCGTCGGTATCGATTAATGCCACAATCGGTATGGAAAGTTTATTCGCCTCGCGGACACAGGCAGTTTCCTTCTTAGTATCAACAACATAGATGCAATCAGGGAGCTGCTCCATAATGGTAACGCCGCTGTAGCTACGCTCCATCCTTTCGATTTCCCGGTTCAGGCGCACGACTTCCTTTTTTACCATGGTATCAAACTGCCCCCGCTCCCGCTTATCGAGCAGCTCGAGGTATTTATTGATCCGCTTGCGGACCACGGAAAAGTTGGTAAGCAGCCCTCCTACCCAACGCTCCACGACGTACGGCATCTGGCAGCTGGTAGCCAATTCTTTTATAATGCTGCGCAGCTGCTTTTTGGTGGCGACAAAAAGTATCTTCTCGCCTGCCTGCGCCTTTTGCTTTAAGAAATCCTTCGCTTCCTGGATCTTCTGGGCTGTTTTTTCTAAATCGATGATGTAGACGTTTTTCTTCTTGCCAAAGATGAAGTTCTTCATCTTGGGATTCCAATGCTTGCTGAGATGCCCAAAATGAACCCCGCTCTCCAGCAATCCCCTGATGTCTTCAGGTAAAGCCATAACAGTCTTTCCTCCTTCGCTTGTGTGCTGAGTTTATTCAGTTCGCCTTAGCTAAAGGCGAACTGAATTAGCTGACAGTAAAAACAAAACTTACCTAAAATTGTTGTATGGAATCCGGCGCATGAAGCTTGCCGGTAAGGTAGAAACCGTGTCGAAAGTATATCATATTTCATGATATTTACAACTCCATAATTTTACAAACTAAATTGCAAATTATAAAGCTTTTTATAGAGGCTGTCTTTGCCCAATAGCTGCTGGTGAGTGCCTGTTTCTACGATCCTGCCTTTATCCAGGACAATTATTTTATCGGCTTTTTGAACCGTTGAAAGCCGGTGCGCGATGACAATGGTGGTCTTGCCAGCCATTAACGTCTCAAGGGCCTGCTTGATGAGTTTCTCCGAAGCGGTATCGAGGTTGCTGGTGGCTTCATCCAAGATCAAGAGCGGGGCATCTTTGAGTAAAGCTCGGGCAATGGCAATCCGTTGCTTTTCCCCGCCTGATAAGCGAAATCCCCGGTCGCCTACGACGGTCGAAAATTTCTGGGGTATCTGCGTGATAAATTCAAGGGCATAAGCCTTTTGGGCAGCTTCAATGATTGCTGCTTCAGAAGCATCAAGCCGGCCGTAGGCAATGTTATCTCTCACTGAAGCGTTAAATAAGACCGTATCCTGGGATACGATGGAAATAAGCGAACGTAACGAGTGGACGGTCACTTGTTTAATATCGATCCCATCGATGGTGACCCTACCCCGCTGGGGATCATAAAACCGCAGAATCAATCCGGCAAGGGTACTCTTGCCCACCCCGGAATGTCCGACCAAGGCGATGGTTTCGCCTTTTCTAATTTCCAAGTCAACACCCCGGATCACATAGCCGTCATCTTCATTATAGGCGAACCAAACGTCCTCAAAGCGGATGTTTTCCCTGAAACCGGTCAAAATCTTTGCCTGGGGAATTTCTTGGATTCTGATTCTCTGCTCAAGGATATCGTAGATCCGGGCCGACGCCGCTAAGGCAAGCTGATTAATAGCGTAGACATTGGAGAGCTTCTTCATCGGCCGGATCATATTGCTGAGAAAGGCGATAAATACCGCAAAAATGCCAAAAGAAACCTTTTGAACAAGCACTTCAGGCGCTACCGTCCGGACCACGAACATCACTAGACAGACGCCGATAAACTCAGTCAGGGGCGGAAGGGCGAGCGTCCGCTTGATGGCTTTCAAATTATAACGGTAATAATGCTGGTTGATGGCCTTGAAACGCTCGATCTCGTAATCCTCACGGCAGAATGCTTTTACAATATGGGCACCCTGAATAGTCTCCGCCATGTGGGAATTAAGGTCAGCTATACGTTTCTGCACCTCAAGGGAAAGCTTTTTAACGCGTTTCCCGATTTTTGCTACCGGCAACATGATTGCCGGAAAAATGACAAAGGTGACCAAAACCAGTTTCCAGGATATACGAAAACCGAGCCAGAGCGTGCCAACCGCGAAAAAGCCAACTTTCATTGCCTCAAAAATAAGGTCTTTGAGGCCGTACGAAATGGCGTTGGTAATAAGGGCCACGTCGTTGGTTACCCGGGACATCAATTCGCCGGTGCGCCGCTTTCCGTAAAAATCCATGGATAATTCCTGAAATTTGGCATAGAGGCGGTTGCGCACCTGACGCACCACACCCTGGCCGATTATATTCATAAGATAATCCTGGATAAAGAGCACTATCCCCTTCAGTAAAAACAAAAGCGGCACCAGAAACGTCAAAAACTTAAGAAAAACAAGGGGTTCTACCGAATTGAGTCTATTGATAAGTGTGGTTAAAAAAAGAGGGGCGGCGCCGGGCAATAGTATCTCACCCCGGTTAAAAATACGGTCGAGAATGGGGGCAAGAGCGCTAAAGGTAATACCTTCAAAAATCGTAGATATGCCCATGCACAGCGTGGCCAGGGCCAGCACTCCCCAGAAACCCCTTGAAAATCTTAGCAATTTTAAATAGTCTTTCACCGGAATCCCCCTGAAAACTTGAAGCTCCACGTGCTTGCCCTTCGACTTCGCTCAAGGCGCAAGCACCCGTGGA
>CAYNSZ010000134.1:0-4219 GCA_964400075.1 uncultured Planctomycetia bacterium | reverse complement strand
TACTTTCAGATATTTTGAATATTTGTTTTACAGGGTAGTGTTAGAAAAGGGGTTAGGTAAAGCGTCTGGCGGGTCCTTTATATTATAACTTTTTTAAACGATGCATCATTTCTTTATAAACTTCTTCGTCACGCCGCAAACCAACTTTGAGCACTAAAACCTTGATTGTATCTTTCTCGACTCTGTAAATGACCCGGTAATGCGATATTTTTAATTTCCAATATCCTTTTAATTGGCTGCGTAAAGGAGAGCCGTATTCTTCAGGGGCAATGCTCAATTTTTTGTAGATAGTTTTGAGGATAAGATTCCGGTCGGGTTTATTGATTTTCGTAAAATCTTCTTCTATAACCAGGCGGTGAATCTTTATCTGCCACATTATTGAGCAGGTTATTTAATCGCCTGCGGGAAAACCCGCAGGAAACGGATGAACGCTTGCGATTATCCTTCGCGGTTCCTGTATAGCGTGAAAATTTTGAGTGAAAAATTTTCACGCAGAACCAGCGAAGCCTATTGGCCGCCGGAGTCTCCGGAAATTCTCCTGCTCGTGTAGCAGACATGAGAATTGACGGAGTATATAGCGGAGGCGGGATTATAAAGACCCCCCCGGAGACGAGAGGAGTAAAACCGTATGATAGCCTACGAAGATTTTTCCAAGCTCGAGCTGCGCATCGGCAAAGTGCTTGAAGCAACGGCGCATCCCGATGCCGATAAGTTGCTGCTGGTGCGGGTGGATATCGGGGAAAAAGTTCTTAAGCTCGTTGCCGGAATACGCCATTCCTATGCGCCGGAGGAGCTGATTGGCAAACACCTCGTGGTTTTGACCAATCTTGAGCCCCGGATGATCCGCGGCCAAGTTTCGCAAGGCATGCTCTTGGCCGCTCATGACGGAGAAGTGTTAAGCGTGCTCGCCAGCGATAAAGCGGTTGCCCCAGGAAGTATTATCCGCTAGCATAAACAGCCTATGGGCCGCGCGATTCGTAATGCCAGATACGCGTAATGGCCATTGCGTATCGCGGATCTCGTATCTCGAATCACACCGAAGCCATGAGGACCCACGCTATTGAAAAACAGACCAGAGGTAACACCGACATCGTCGATATTACTCCTGACCTGCGGCACATCGTAGAGAAGGAAAAGCTTAAAGATGGCCTGCTTTTTTGCTCGGTCATCGGCTCAACCGCAGCGCTCACCACCATGGAGTATGAATCGGGGCTGGCTAAGGATATTGAGGCGGCGGTTGAACGGCTCTTTCCGTATCGGCGCGATTACGCCCATAATTTTACCTGGGATGACGATAATGGGCACTCGCATCTGCGCAGTTCTTTCTTGAAGACGAATTTTTTTGTTTCAGTCACCGCGGGCAAGCTCGATCTGGGTACCTGGCAGCAAGTGGTGCTTATTGATTTTGACACCCGGCCCCGGGACAGGAAAATAGTTGTGAAAGTTGTTACCTAGGGTTACTAAAGGTTACGAAAGGTTAATAACGGTTACTAACAGTTAGCATGCGCATTCCTGTGGGTAACCAATAGTAACCTCTAGTAACTATTTGTAACTTTTCCATCTATCTATGGATTTAAACAAACCCATCGAACAATACGAATTAGTGTTCCTTGACCTTGAGACCACGGGGCTCAATGCGGTTATCGGCGATGCCATCTGCGAAATCGGCGCTCTTAAAACCCGCGAGCGTAAGATCACCGATAAATTTCACAGCCTGGTCAATCCCAAAAAGAACATTCCTGAAGAGGCTTTTCGCGTTCATAAGATATCAGACAGTGACGTCAAATTCGCTCCGCCGTTTGAGAAGATCGCCGATAAACTAATCGCCTTCGTGCGAGAGAGCGTGGTCTGCGCGTATAATGTGGAATTTGATATGGGTTTTATAAATCACCACCTGCGCGCGCTGGACTGCGCCCCGCTTGAAATTCCTGCGGTTGACATCCTTTCCATGGCCCGTGACGTTCTCAAGCTCGGACGGTACAACTTGGAAAGTGTCGCCCAGAACCTTGCCGTTGATACCGGGGTCACTATGCATCGGGCCTTGGAGGACGCGTTCATCGCCTACCGGGTGTTTTTTAAGTTGCTCGATACGTTCAAGGCTAAAGGGATCGTGACCCTGGAGGATTTTATTTCCCTCTACGGTTTCAGCAACGAGGCCTTGAAGATCCGACAATACCGTCAGCTGGATATCATCAATGAGGCAATCAGCCGGTCGGGGCCTGTGCGTTTGAAATATTTTTCTCCGGCAGCGTTGCTCGAGGAGGAAACCGTTATGCCACTTCGCGTTTTTCAGGAAAACCGCTTTTACTACCTGCTCTATCAGGATATAAGCCAAAGCCAGGCTTCCTGCCGCATACGTTCAAACCGCATTCTGGCAATAGAATCTGTTTAGGCTGGTTGCGCAACCGCCTCGCGCCGATAGCAGGCAGGCTTCCTCAATCCCGGCAGCGGGGTTAATTCTCTTTACAAACAGAGCGTATTTATTTACAATAGTAAGTACCTGATTGCGATAATACCAGCCAGTGGTTTTTATTTGTATCGAGGTACGATAACCGTCGTGAGTTTAAAAGGGGGGACTAACCATGGATGATATTTTAGAAATTTTGGAAACCAATGCCAGAATCTCCCTGGAAGATCTTGAGAAATTGACCGGCAAAAGCAAAAAAGAGCTCGCCCAGGCAATCAAGCACTATGAGAAAAAAGGAGTCATCGTAAAGTATAAAACCGTGATTAACCGGGATAGGCTGCCACAAGACCGGGGAGTGGTCGCGCTCATTGAGGTGCAGATTATTCCTCAGAAGGATGTGGGCTTTGACCTGGTGGCTGAACGGATATTCCAGTTTCCCGAAGTAAAAAGCTGCTACCTTCTTTCCGGAACCTATGATTTACTGCTTGTGGTAGAAGGCCAGGACATCCATACGGTGGCGAGTTTCGTGGCAGAGAAGCTGGCGCCTTTGAGCCAGGTCAGGGGTACGGCCACGCATTTTCTGCTTAAAAAATACAAAGAAGACGGAGTAGTGTTGGTCAAAAAGGACAAGAATAAACGAGTACCTATCAGCTGATATGGGAAAAAATATTATTGCCAGCAGAATAAAGACTCTGCCTCCTTCGGGTATCAGGGTTTTTTTTGACCTGGTGCTGGGGATGCCTGAGGTTATTTCCCTGGGGGTGGGTGAGCCTGATTTCATCACGCCCTGGAAAATACGGGAGAAGGCGATTACCGCCCTCGAGGAAGGTTATACCTCCTATACTTCTAATCAGGGGCTTAAACTTCTACGGGAAAGCATCTGCAGCCACTTGAAAAAGCGCTATGGCTTGAGCTACCGGCCGCAGGATGAGGTGCTTATTACCGTAGGGGTAAGCGAGGGCCTGGATCTGGCTTTGCGGGCTTTGCTTAATTTCGCAGACCGGGTAATCGTGGTAAGCCCCCACTATGTCGCGTATCCGGCTTTGCCTGAGATCATCGGCGCCCAAACCCTCTATTTAGTTACCGAAGCAAGCGAAGATTTTAAGATTAATCCTGGAGTCTTACAGCAGCTCCTTAAGAAAAAACCCAAAGCTATCATCCTCAATTACCCTTCCAATCCCACGGGCGCAACCTATACCCGCGCGGAGCTTAAAGAGCTCTGGAGGGTGCTCTCAAAGTCAGATACCGTCATTATCAGTGACGAAACCTATGACGAGTTGACCTACGAGCAGAGCCATGTGTCGTTTGCAAGCTTGGGAAAAAGCGCGCGCGAGCGCACAGTGCTCCTGAATGGTTTTTCCAAAAGTTATGCCATGACCGGCTTTCGCGTTGCCTACGCGTGCGCTATCCCGGAAATTATTCAGGCGATGACCAAAATCCATTCTTTCTCCATGCTCTGCGGCCCGATTCTTTCCCAGATCGCCGCGGTTGAAGCCCTCAATACCCAGAAGGAAGTAGCTGCCATGCGTTCCGAATACCACCGCCGGCGAAATTTTATCGTCAAAGAGCTCAACCGGCTGGGCCTTGAAACGCGCATGCCCCAGGGCGCGTTTTACTGCTTCAGTTCCATCAAATCCCTGGGAATACCGTCCATGGAGTTTGCCACAAAACTCCTGCATCAAGAAAAAGTAGCTGTGGTTCCCGGCAACGCCTTTGGCAGGGAATATGACGGGTACGTGCGTATTTCCTACGCAAGTACCTTTGAGGATTTAAAAGAAGCGGTGGTGCGTATCGAGCGTTTCTTGAATAAAG
>CAYNSZ010000133.1:0-4260 GCA_964400075.1 uncultured Planctomycetia bacterium | reverse complement strand
GGCCGCGCGAGAGGCGGGAAGCGAAGTCGAAGTCGTGGATACGGCGCGCCTTTCTTATAAAAGTAATGGCTGCACCGCCTGCATGGGCTGCCAGAAAAGCAGTGATTTTGTGTGCGTTATTAAGGATGAGGCAAGTCCGATTATTGCCCGCATGCCTGAGGCAGGGGTCCTTGTCTTCGCCACACCGTTATATTTTTTTGGGCCGAGCGCCCAGTTGAAAGTATTTACCGACCGCATGTACTCGCTTTTCAAGTTTGATCCCCGCACCCATGAGATTAAGCACAATTTAACCCACATCCGGCTAGGCTTGATCGCGACTGCCGGCTCTAACCAGTTTAGCGCCCTGACCGAGGTCTTTGACATTTTTTCCCGGTTTATCAATACCAAAGTCGATTCTTTACTCATCCCTTTTATCAATTCTACTGAGCAGTTGAAACAGAGTGATGCTGTCCGCCAGAAGGCGTTCGCCTTTGGCAGGAAGCTCGCGGGAGACACTGGCCGGTGAGCATAGCCCTTATCGGCATGGCAGGCGCGGGCAAGACCAGCATCGGAAAGGTGCTGGCGGGAAAGCTTAGGTTTAGCTTTGTCGATACCGATGCCCTCATAGAGCTCAAGCAGAGTTTTCGCCTGCAGGATATAATCGAGCGCTTCGGTGAGGAAGAATTTTTAGCGATAGAAGAGCGGATTATTCTCGGCCTGAGCATCGACAGCCGCACGGTTGTCGCCACCGGCGGCAGCGCTATTTATTCCCCGAAAGCAATGAGCTTTCTTAAAACTAAAGCCACGCTGGTATTCCTGCAAGCTTCATACGAAGCTATTAACCGCTGGATTGTCGATAGCCGCACGCGCGGCCTGGTTGGATTAAAATCCAAAACCTTGCGACAACTCTACGATGAGCGCCAACCGTTGTACAAACGGCAGGCTGACCATACAGTACTCCTGGAGGAAGGCTCTGAGCCGGAAGGTATCTCTGAGCGAATCATTGACATGGTTTTTGCAAAGGATTCAGGTAAGCAGTGATGAAAAGTTTGGTGAGTTGGTTTCGTGGTTGCAGGCAAAAGCCAAAGGTGGGGCTGGTCTTAAGCAGCGGCGCCGCCGGAGGCCTTGCTCACATCGGCGTCATTAAAGCGCTCAAAGAGTACGGCATCGGCATCGATGTCATCGCCGGTTCAAGCATCGGCGCTTTCATCGGAGCCTGCCTCGCCGCGCAGGAAAGCATTGCGGAACTTGAAGAACTGGTGCTTGCCACTGACTGGCGTAAGCTTATCGCTTTGGCTGATTTTAAGCCCGCGACCTTACTTAAGGGGTTTATCCAGGGCCAGAAAGTCAAAGACCTGCTCTTGCCGATTATCGGCGATATTGATTTCAGCGATTTGAAAATCCCCCTGGTGGTTGCCGCCACTGACGTTGAAAGCGGCGAGGGGATTTTGATCCAGGAAGGTTCAGTGCTTGACGCGGTGCGGGCGAGTATCTCTATACCGGTTATTTTCACCCCAGTCAGGCTTCTGAACCGCTATTTGATCGACGGGGGCATTGTCAACCCCATTCCTTTGGATGGGGCGCGGCTCATGGGAGCGGAATATTTCATCGTATCCAACGCAACGCACAATCCCAAACGAAAAAGTGAACTGAGGCAGGCAGCGGGCCAACCCTTTATTGAATCTCCCGGAGAGGGAGAAGTCATAGCTACGGTGGAGGAGTTTGAGTTTAAAAGCCCTACTGCTGATACTGAAAGCGCGCAGGAAAACGTCATCAACCAGAGCCAGGGTAAACGTTTGATTGACAGCATCCGTCAGGGGATTTTTTCCTGGGCCCAGGTGCCGGAAGCTGAGACGCCTGATATTTTTACGGTTACCCTGCAGTCGGTTTATTCCATGGAGCGGGCCATCGCCCTTACTCAGGTAAAAGAAGCGGATGTTTTGATATCCCCGGATGTCGCCGGGATTGATACCCTGGAGTTTTACCGGGGTAAAGAGGCGATTGCACAGGGCTATGAAGCGGCATACAAAGCGTTATCGCAGCGCCGGATTGCCCGTCGCCTTGGTTCATTGCGTAAGCGGTAAACTATCGTGAGGAATCTGGATGCTTGATTTTGATTGTTGTATCACTACCAAGATTTTTTTTGGCAGGAATAAGATACAATCGCTTGTTCCTGAAATCAAAGCCTGCGCCCGGAAACTACTTCTGGTTTACGGCGGCGGTAGCATTAAGAAGAATGGTATTTATCAGCAGACCACCTCGTTGCTGGAAAAAGGCGGTTTTATGTATAAAGAGCTCCCCGGTGTCCAGCCCAATCCCCGTATTACCAGCGTCCGCAAGGGGATCGCCCTCTGCCGCGCGCACGGCCTTGAGTTTATTCTAGCGGTGGGAGGCGGAAGCGTTATTGATTGCGCGAAAGCCATTGCCGCGGGTGTATTTTATGACAAAGATCCCTGGGATTTTTTTCTCAGAAAAGTTGCTGTGGAAAAAGCTTTGCCTTTGGCAACGGTGTTGACCATCGCGGCCACCGGTTCCGAGATGAACGGCTATTCCGTGGTAAGCAATGAAGAAACTCAGGATAAGCTCGGCATCGGTAGTGACCTGCTGCGGCCGAAGTTTTCCATACTTGACCCCTCCTATACCTTTAGCCTGCCGCGGCAGCAGTCAGCCGCGGGTGTAGTAGATATTTTCAGCCATATCCTGGAGCAGTACTTCTGCGCCGAGCCTGAAGCCTATCTCCAGGACCGGCTGGCCGAAGGATTGCTGAAGACCTGCATCGAGTACGGGCCTCGAATTCTTGAGAACCCGCAGGATTATGAAGCGCGGGCTCAAGTTATGTGGGCAAGCAGCCTTGCGCTCAACGGATTACTTGAGTACGGTAAGACCGGGGACTGGGCAACGCATTGCATCGAACATTCTTTGAGCGCGCTGTACGATATCACCCACGGCATCGGGCTCGCGCTTATTACTCCCGCCTGGATGCGCTACGTCCTCAACCGCGGCCGGCTGCGCAAATTTGTCGATTACAGCAGGAATGTCTGGGGCCTTGAGGCAGATCAGGATTTGTACCTGGCTGAGGCTGCCATTGAGAAGACCAGGTCTTTTTTTACCAGCCTGGGGATGCCCCAGAGTTTGCATCAGCTTGGGGTAGAGGAGCAGTCGCTTACGGCGATGGCCCAAAAAACTACCCAGTTCGGGGCCGTAGGAAATTATTACAAACTCAATACCGAGGATGTGCTCAACATCCTGAAGGAGGTCTTATGAGGCCAGCATTTTTCCAAGCCCTCGGTTGCCGTAGGCAGAAAAAGCGAAGGAAAAATGCTAGGCCGAATATGACCCCCACACCAATTGCCTCGCTAGTTTAGTAACTTACAATTGGTGTGGGGGTTTAATTCGCAGACGTCCCGCCTTGGCGGGACTACAACTTACGGTCGCTCATTACATTCGCCCCGTAAGTTGTCTGCTCATTAAAGGAGGCTTTATGACTGCCATGCGCATAGTTTTAATGCTTTTCGTTGTCGTATTGTTAGCCGGTTGCGCGACCGTACCCGTAACCGGAAGAAAACAGCTTTCTTTTGTGCCCGCGAGCCAGCTGGCTAGCCTGAGCAGAGATAGTTATACCCAGCTGTTGAGCCAGTCAAAGCTTTCCCAGGATACTGCCAGTGTCCAGTTGGTGCAGCAGGTAGGCAAAAGGGTCGCGGCTTCGGCTGAGCGGTTCATGCGGGAGAATGGCATGGCTGACCGGGTCAAAGATTTTGATTGGGAATTTAATCTTATTGAAGACAACGAACAGGTCAATGCCTTCGCCATGCCCGGAGGTAAAATCGGGGTTTATACTGGGATTTTACCCGTGACCCAGGATGCGGAAGGCCTGGCTACAGTCATGGCCCATGAAGTAGCTCACGTGATCGCCAATCATTCCGGTGAGCGGATGAGCCAGCTTTTGCTGGCCAATCTTGGCAATGTGGCTCTTTCGCAGGCGCTCAAGGAAAAGCCTGATAAGACCCGTCAGCTGACCATGATCGCTTACGGTTTGGGAGCGAATATCGGAGTGCTGCTACCGTACAGTAGAACCCATGAGCGGGAGGCAGACCGCATCGGCCTGATACTTATGGCTCAGGCAGGGTATCGGCCTGAAGCGGCTATCGGCTTCTGGGAAAGAATGGCGCAGAAGGCTACCGACAGGCCGCCGGTTTTTTTGTCCACGCATCCCAATCCCGAAGAGCGCATTGAAAACATACGCAGGGATGTACCGATGGCCAGGCAGTATTTTCGGCCGTA
>CAYNSZ010000132.1:0-4280 GCA_964400075.1 uncultured Planctomycetia bacterium | reverse complement strand
CGATATGCCGGTGCTGGTGCCGAACTTCGCCTCGACGGATACTGTGAAAGCCGTTCCGAAGTGCGATGTGTTGTTGCTGGATTGCATGGGTATGGGCGCGTCCGTCAAGGCGGCACCGGCTTCTGAGGACCATGCCGCGGGCCTGACGTTGCCCGGCGGAACGGGCGTCGCAGAAGAGGAATTGGAAAGAGTCTTTGACAGCGTGACCCTGCAGCGGGATTATGAGCTGCGCCACGGAGAGCGCTACCTGGATAATAAGCAGGTTAGGATCATCCAGCCCAAGCACGCCAACGCCGCTGAACTTGCCAAGGTCTTAAACCAGGTCAAGTCTTCCATCGGCCGGGTAATGGTGGATGAGAACTCAAATACCCTTATTGTCATGGATACCCCTGAAAAAATGAAGGTCATGGCTGATTTTATTTCAAGCGCCGACCTGCCCATCCAGACGAAGGTTTTTGATTTGCGTTACGCTCAGGCTGATAAGCTGGGACCGAAGATCGAGCCCGTGGTTACCAAGGGCGTCGGAGCGATTCGGGTGGATGAGCGTACCAATAAAATCGCCGTCACCGATTATCCCTCGAAATTAGAACAGATATCGGGTATTATCAGCGCCTTCGACGAAAAATCGCCGCAGGTCCTGATCGACGCCCAGATCATCGAGATACGGCCGTCCGATAAGTTCGAAATGGGCGTGGACTGGGATTACTGGCTGCGCAATAATTTTAGGTTCATATCTGCCATGCCTACCGCCGGCGCGCCGAACACCTTTGCAATCGGCGAGGCCGTGGCAGGGCGCGAGGTGACCCGCGAGGGCGATTACAAGGGTATCATCGACCTGCTGCGTACTATCGGCGACACCAAAATCCTTTCCAGTCCCCGCATCACGGTCATGAACAACCAGGAAGCTAAGATTCTGGTCGGGACAAAAGAGGCGTATATCACCTCGACCATTTCCCAGAGCGGCACCGGCCCTGCGGTAACCGCTCAGACCGTCAACTTTGTTGATGTGGGCATAAAACTCTACGTGACCCCGACCATCAACAGCGACGGTTTTGTCACCATGAAAATACGGCCGGAAATAAGTTCGGCAGAGAGGGAAAGCATCCTTTCCGAAGGCGAGGAAACCGAGATACCCATCGTTACTACCTCGGAAGCTGAGACCTCGGTGACTATCAAGGATGGAGTAACTCTTATCATCGGGGGCTTGAGAAAGGATGAGCGGCTAAAAACAGTAAGAAAGATACCGGTCCTTGGTGACATCCCGCTGCTGGGCTTCTTTTTCAGAAATACCTCGGATGAAGTTAGTAATTCAGAACTGGTCATTCTCTTGACCCCGCACCTCATGACTGGTGAAAGCTCATATACTGATTTTTCGGAACTCCCCCCGGTTGACGGAGTAGTGGCAAAGATGGACAAAGGTGAGATCATAAAGGATACTTACTCATCCGATCCTGCCTATTGGACTGCCTACGAGCAGTACGACCAGCTCCTTACGCAAAAAATAAACCAGGCTGCCCGCCGCATCCGGCCCGAACAGAGGAGCGGCGTGATTACCTTAAACCTGAAGCTGCGTAAAGACGGCAGGCTCATGGCTGCGCCTGAGATCACCTATACCTTTGATAAGCGTTTTGCCGCTGTTGCCAGGAAGGCAGTGAATAGTGCCAGGCCTTTTCCGTCCTTTCCCGAAGACCTGAGAAATAGCGAGGAGTGGTTCGAGGTGCGGATATCCTATGAATAACCCTGTCGCTGTGGCCTAAGAGCGAATTGTGGCTGAAAAACAAGCCTAAAACGCGGATAAATTACGCGGATAAATTATGCTTGTGAGCAACGGCCACGCAGGTATAATTATTAACGTCCCTTAAAAATAAAAAACCATGCCATGCAATCTGCTTTTGGTTGATAATGAGCGGGCCTTCCGGCAGGAGCTGTGCGATTGCCTTGAAGAATACCGTGTCAGCGAAGCTGCCAGCGGAGAAGAGGCCCTGCAAATCCTGAAAAAAGCCAATGATATTGACCTGGTCATTCTTGACGTCCTGATGCCGGGCTTAAACGGCATCGAGACTTTGCAAAAAATCAGGCAGATGAATCCGGCCCTGGGCATCATCATGACCGGTAAAAGCAGCGAGGACATCGCCATCGAAGTCCTTAAAGCCCATGCCGACGATTATTTGCAAAAGCCGTTTTCAGTAGAAGCCCTCAAAGACAGCATTGCCAGGATACTAAAAACAAAGGACGTACGCGAAGACATTGATACCAGCGACATCATGGGAAAAATCGAAAAAGCCAAAGAGTTTGCCCGGCGCAACTTTCATAAAAAAGTTCTTCTCGCTGACGCTGCCCAGACCGTCAACTTAAGCCCCAAGTACTTAAGCCGGATATTTAAAGAGAAGGCCGGCACTGGTTTTAACGAATTTACCCAGCATATCAGAGTAGAGAAAGCAAAAGAGCTCCTGGGGAAAACCGGGTTCAATGTCAATCAGATTTCGGATAAGCTGGGGTACCAGAACCCGGAGTCGTTCATCCGCCAGTTCAAAAAAATTACCAAAAAAACCCCGACCGAATTCCGCAAGCAGGTTTCTACGCCGCCGGTTAAAACTAAGGCCGCGGCTTTGAGAGGAAAAATAAAATAGTGTCCCCCATTATACAGAGTTTGGTTGTGGAATCTGCCAGCAGATTTGTGCTGCGGTATTTACCATAGAACATACCATGGCAAGGGTTTGCGCGAAACCGGTTCCTCAAGACTTGGAAGATTCCTGCCGGGACGTAGCTGCGCAGTGTCCGGTTGACGCCATAACCATCGAGGAATAACCTGATACGCAAGCGGGAGGACGAATGTTACCCATCGGCCCCTTGATGCAGGAGCATCGGCTTATTGAACGCATGGTCAGCCTCTTTAGCCGAGAATTGGATACGTTTGAGAAGACCGGGCTCATCCATTGGAATTTTATCGGAGCCGCCGTTGATTTCTACGTCACCTACGCCGACCAGTGCCATCACGGTAAAGAAGAGGAGATACTTTTCCGTGACCTCGAGAGAAAGCCCCTGACTGCCGGGCACAGCGCGATGCTCAAAGAGCTTTTAGCCGACCATGTTAAAGACAGGGAGCTGGTGCGGACCTTGAGCAATGCCAGGAAAAATTCCGACCTTGCCGCCGCCCAAGACTGCCTTCAGAAACTGGCGACCCTCTATACCAGCCATATCGAAAAAGAAGATAAGCGTTTTTTCATTCCCGCCATAGAATACTTGAGCCCGCAGGAGCAGGCGCGGATGCTTGACGAGTTCCAGGCCTTTGACTTAAATTTCATCCACGATAAATACCAGCGGATCGTGCGGCGTTTCGAGACTGGTGAGTCTGAATATGAGAGTTGAGCTTAGCGTACGCATCTGCGGCGAAGCCGGCCAGGGCATGCAGACCGTGGGTAGCGTCCTCTGCGGCATTGCTAAGGCGGCTGGCTATGAAGTCTTTGCCCATCAGGATTATATGTCGCGCATCCGCGGCGGCAACAACTTCTTTCAGGTGAGGATTGCCGATAAGCCTCTGTATACCCTGCGCCAAGCTTGCGATATCATTGTAGCCTTGGATAAAGCGAGCGTATCTCTGCACAGCGCAAGTCTTGCTCCGGATGGACTCATGGTGCTGGATAAAGAGAAGTTCGGTTTAAGCGCTGATGCGCCGTATTTTTTTGATATCCCTTTATACCGGCTCGCCCGGGACACGGGCGGCAGCGAGCTTTTGGTTAATTCGGTTGCCTGCGGAGTTATGGCCGGCCTTGCCGGAATTGCCTTGAGCCGGCTCGAGCAGACCATGCAGGCTGTTTTCAGCGGCAAGGATGGGGCCATCATCAGGAATAACCAGAAGGCTGCCTTAGCCGGCTATGATTATGGCGCGCGCGAAAACGGCCGAAGGTCCTTTGGCCTGCCGCAAGCAAAAACAAAAGACACATTGCTGCTTAACGGCAATGATGCCATTGCTTTGGCCGCTATCCGGGCCGGATGCAAGTTCTATTCAGCCTATCCCATGTCGCCTTCAACCAGCATCATGAACGTGGTAGCTGCCTATGCCCGGAAGTTCAATATCGTCGTGGAACAGGCAGAGGATGAAATCGCAGCCATCAACATGATCATCGGCGCCTCATTCGCCGGTGCCCGCTCCATGACGGCGACTTCAGGGGGAGGTTTTGCCCTTATGGCTGAAGGCATAAGTCTTGCCGCCATGACCGAGACTCCGGTAGTCGTGGTTGACGCCCAGCGGCCGGCGCCGGCAACTGGTTTTCCCACCC
>CAYNSZ010000131.1:497-4293 GCA_964400075.1 uncultured Planctomycetia bacterium | reverse complement strand
TTCTGCCTCTGGCAGATCACGGAGTTCCCTATTAAGCCTTGCGGCACCGAAAAAACAGACATCTGAATTTGAAAGAGCAAAGTTATTGTATCGCTAATGTCTACTTTGTCAACAAAGCGTTTCTCCCCAGAAGTTTTTCATAAAGACAGTAGCAGGGCGTGGATAGTTATTTTTTAGCATATTCCCTCCGCCGTCCGCTCTCGGCTATTTGCCATTGCTCAAATGCCCCCACCCCGAATCGAACGGGGACATCAGCCTTAGGAGGGCTGCGCTCTATCCTTTTGAGCTATGGGGGCGAGTTAACTGTGTAGGTTACGAATAGTTACTAAAAAGTTACGAACGGTTACTAAAGGTTATAAACATTACCTCATCGTAACCGATAGTAACCGTTATTAACTATTAGTAACTACTCGTAACGGTAGTTAATACTTAATAAGCGAATATATCGGAAAACCTTTCAGTTTATTTCTGCCGTTGAGGGAGGTTAGTTCGATGAGAAAGGCTATCGCGACTATTTTTCCCTTCAGTTTTTTTGCGAGGTTTATCATAGCCTGGGCAGTGCCGCCGGTGGCAAGCAAATCGTCCAAGATGAGCACGCGGCTACTGGAAGGAAAAGCGTCAGCGTGTATTTCTACAGAATCTTTTCCATATTCCAGTGAATAGGTATAGCGGAAGGTAGGCGAGGGCAGCTTCCCGGGTTTTCGCACCGGTACAAAGCCGCAGCCGAGTTTATAGGCAAGAGCGCCGCCAAAAATAAACCCGCGAGATTCAGCCGCGACAATATAATCGATTTTTTTTGGTTTAAGAATCCCTGCCAACCCTTCAACCGCTGCCTTGAACGCTGTCTTATTATTCAGCAGCGTGGTTATATCCCGGAAGAGTATCCCTTTTTTAGGAAAATCCGGGATACTGCGTATACACTCCTCTAAAATTAAACCTTTTTTATTCTTCATCTACGTCTTTGGATTCTATTTCCCGCCTTTGGCGGGACCCGCTGGATAAAATAAATGGTGCGGGCTGTGGCAATTCGTCTCTAATTCGTGTTAATTCGTGTTTTTAAAGTTCTTTCTTCTGTTCCTGAAGCGCGAACTGCTGTACTTTTCTCAAGGCATCTTTTTCGATTTGCCTGACCCGCTCGCGGGAGACATCCAGCTCATCGGCTACCTCAGCGAGAGTATGAGGCTTGCCGTCGGTTATGCCGAAACGTAAATCAAGCACTAAACGTTCCCGTGGCCCCAGGGAATCAAGCAGATGATCCAGGCGCTCTTTATTGAAAATCCTGTCCACTGACTGAGAACTGTCAATGAATTCCTCGGCAGGAATAAAATCGCCAAGTTGAGAAACGCCGTCGTTGCCTACCGGGGCTTCCAGCGATGCTTTACGTTGTATCCATAACTCAATTTCGCCGACTTTGTCAACCGGCATCCTCAGCTTTTTGGATATCTCCGGACGGCCCGGCTCGCGGTTGAACTTCTGGCGCAGCTCTTCTTTAGCTTTCTTGTACTTAGAGATAAATTCGCTCATGTACACCGGGATTCGGATAGTTTTACCCTGGTCAATAATCGCCCGGGTAATAGCCTGGCGTATCCACCAGGCAGCATAGGTTGAAAAACGAAAACCACGGCGCACGTCAAATTTATCAATCGCTCTCATGAGGCCGATATTGCCTTCGGCGATAAGGTCCATTAAGGAAAGACTATAGCCGGAATAGTGCTTGGCAATATTGACCACGAGTTTGAGGTTACAGTTAATGAGTTTGCGACGCGCGGTTATGTTACCTTTGCGGGCACGCAGGACAAGGTCTACCTCCTCGGTCTTCTTGAGGAGCGGCAGATCTTTGATCCTCTGCAAATAGGCTCTGATCGCGTCCATAGCTAACTCCTGCTGGTAATTACTTCTTACCTTTACTTTTTTGCTTCAGCCTCAGCTGCTTCGACCGCAGCCTCGGCTGCTTCGACCGCAGCCGAGCCTGCGCCGCTGCGAGCCGCGCAATCGGCACCCGGAACGGGGAACAGGAAACATAATTCATGCCCACTCGATGGCAGAACTCAACCGATTGCGGTTCTCCCCCGTGCTCGCCGCAAATTCCGACTTTCAAATCAGGCCTGGTCTTGCGGCCGCGCTGTATACCCATCTCAATCAATTGGCCGATGCCCTCCTGGTCAATGGTCTGAAAAGGGTCAGCGGGTAGAATCCCTTTGTTAAGATAGTCAGGCAGGAATCCGCCCATATCGTCGCGGGAAAATCCGAAACCCATCTGAGTCAGGTCATTGGTACCGAATGAAAAAAATTCAGCTACGGTAGCTATTTCGCCGGCGGTAAGCGACGCTCGCGGAATTTCAATCATGGTACCGTACAGCATGGGAATTTTTTTGAGGGAATATTTTTTGAGCACCGCGGCATAAATAGCCTTGACGATTTTAAGCTGGTGGGATAATTCCTGGACGCCGCAGACCACCGGTATCATGATTTCCGGCGTTACTTTTTTACCTTCCTTGATCAATTCCGCGGAAGCCTCAAGGATCGCCCGTATCTGCATCTCGGTTATTTCAGGAAAGGTAATTCCCAGGCGCACTCCGCGGTGGCCCATCATAGGATTGCTCTCATGCAAAGCGTCAGCGCGCTTTCTGAATTCATCCAGGGATATCTCCAGGCTCTGGGCTAAATCCTGCTGCTGCTTTTGATCGCGGGGAACAAACTCATGCAATGGCGGATCAATCATGCGGATAGTCACCGGAAGCCCTTCCATGGCCTGGAGCGTGCCTTTGATATCGGCTTTGGCATAGGGAAAAAGTTCATTGAGCGCTTTACGCCGTTCAGGTTCAGTTTTAGAAACAATCATTTTGCGCAGCAAAAACAGCGGCTGCTCAGAACCTTTGCCATAAAACATGTGCTCGGTTCTAAACAAGCCGATGCCTTCGGCTCCGAAAGAACGGGCCTTCTCGGCATCCTGGGGCGTATCGGCATTCGCGCGTACTTTAAGCTTGCGTATGGCATCGCACATTTTCAAAAATTCGAAGAGCAATTTATTTTCCGTAGCAGCATCTACCATCTTTAGCTGCCCCTGATAGACATTACCTTTGGTACCATTTAAGGTAATCCAGTCGCCTTCTTTTAGCGTAAGCTCTCCGGCTTTCAGAGTTTTGGTAGAAGCCTCAATATGGAGCCCCCCGCAGCCGACAATACAGCATTTTCCCCAACCGCGGGCAACCAGTGCCGCGTGCGAAGTCATTCCGCCGCGGGCAGTCAGGATTGCCTGGGCCGAACGCATACCATCAACATCTTCAGGATTGGTCTCCTCGCGAACCAGGATAACGCGTTTACCGGCCTTGGCCCAGTTTACGGCGTCAAGAGCAGTAAAAACAATCATCCCCGAGGCTCCGCCCGGACCTGCCGGCAGGCCTTTGGCAAGGGGCTTACGCGTTAATTCTTCCTTGGGATCAATAATGGGGTGAAGCAATTCATCAATCTGCGATGGGCTTACCCGCATAACCGCTTCGTCTTTGGCGATGAGCTTCTCCCGTACCATGTCTACTGCCATTTTTACCGCGGCAGGGCCGTTGCGCTTGCCCACCCGGCACTGGAGCATAAATAGTCTTCCCTTTTCAATGGTAAATTCGATATCGAGCATATCGCGGTAATGCTCTTCCAGCCGGTTCCTGATGTCAAAAAGCTCGGCATAGACCTTAGGCATGACTTTCTCCAGGCTGAGCAAGGCTTTGTTATGTTCGCTTTTTGAATATTCGTTGACCGGCGCCGGCGTCCTGATTCCGGCTACGACATCCTCACCCTGGGC
>CAYNSZ010000131.1:0-485 GCA_964400075.1 uncultured Planctomycetia bacterium | reverse complement strand
TCGCCGTAAAATTGATTTTCTCCGTTACCGGGATTCCGGGTAAAGGCGACGCCGGTAGCTGAATCATTTCCCATATTGCCAAAGACCATGGCCTGGACGTTCACTGCTGTTCCCCATTCCCCGGGGATATTCTCAATGCGGCGGTAGGCAATGGCCCGTTTTCCATTCCAGGATAAAAATACCGCGGAGATGCCGCCCCAGAGCTGCTCTTTAGGGTCGTCTGGAAAATCTTTCTTTAAAACATCCTTGATTTTTTTCTTAAACTGCGAACACAGTGTTTTTAAATCAGCGGCGGTGAGATCTGTATCGCTTTTAACGCCTTTCTGGTTTTTCATCTGGGTCATTATTTTTTCAAGCTGCTTGCGTATGCCCAGTTCTTCGCCCGGGGGCTCGACCGATGGGACGATCCGCTTTTTTCTCACTTGATTCGGTGGGAGAATACCAGCCGAACAAAAGTCTTCTACTCGAGCGATCTGAAGGAAGCC
>CAYNSZ010000130.1:0-4308 GCA_964400075.1 uncultured Planctomycetia bacterium | reverse complement strand
CCCGCTGGCCCCGCGCCGATAATAGCTAAATCATACATGATGGTTTAGGTTCGCAGTTGCTTCCTGCAATGGCTGCTACAATTCTTTCCGGGCATTGCGAAAAACAGCAGTAATCTTTTGAAATTCTTTTTTTTCTTCACGGCTCAAAGAAAATTCAACGACTCGGTCGACGCCGTTGCGATTTATTAAACAGGGCACTCCGGCGCACACATTGCGCAAGCCGTATTCTCCTTTAAGCAATACGGAAACCGGCAGGAGTTCATTGGCATCGGCCGCGATAGCCTCAAGGATACGGCATACTGCCAATCCGGGAGCGAACACAGCGCTACGGTCTCCTAAGTGGCCTACGATTTCAGCCCCCCGCAGCCTGATGCGGTCTCTGAGCCTAAGGGCTGCACTTTTACTCAAAACCGACTGCACCGGTTTACCGGCTATTTTTATCCGGTCAAAACTAACCATCATGTCCTGACTATGCTGGCCTAAGATAAAACCCTCGACCGATTTGCTCGATATTCCGGTGATACCATTGACGAGAGCGCAGAGGCGGCTGGTGTCAAGCGACGCGCCCATACCCAAGACCCGCTTGCGGGAGAATCCCGTTTCTTTTACCGCCACCCAAGTCATTACGTCCAAAGGATTGGTGACAATAATAACAATGGAATCAGGGGCACAGCGCTTAATGTTGCGGCAAACCTCCCGGACGATCCCTGAATTTGTTTTTAGCAGGTCAAGCCGGCTCATGCCTTTTTTGCGCGGCAGGCCAGCGGTAACTACCACCACGCTTGCGCCAGCAATCAAAGTTTTTGAATCACCACCGCTGATCTTAGTCGAAAAATGTAAAATCCCCCGGGTATCTTCGAGGTCTAAGGCCACCCCCTTGGCAAGACCAGCCCGGACGTCAAAGAGTGAAAGCTCACGGAAAGCGATACGTTGTAAAACCGAAAAAGCACAGACCGAACCTACTCCTCCGGCGCCGATAATAGATATTTTATCTATCATAGCTTCTATAAACGTTTCCGGATATGCTGAATGATCGCCTCGGACATCTGCCGGGTACCTACCGCGGCAGGATCGTCGCGGTTTGGTTTTAAATCATAGGTCACTGCAATTCCTTCATTGACCACATCGCGCACCGCTTGCTCTAAAATACCAGCCTTTTTGGTCTCGCCCAGGTGCGATAACATCAGCGCTGCTGAAAGGATTGTAGCGGCAGGATTGACTTTGTCCTTTCCGGCATATTTGGGAGCGCTGCCGTGAGTCGGCTCAAATACAGCGATTTCCCTGCCGATATTGGCTCCGGCCGCAAGCCCAAGACCTCCAATAAGCCCTGCGCATAAGTCAGAGATGATATCTCCATAGAGATTCGGCAACAACAGGATATCGAAATTCTGGGGACGCATTACCAGTTGCATGGACAGATTATCCACGATAACGTCTTCAGCGATGATCATACCTTCATACTCATCGGCGACCTGATAAAACGTATCGCGAAACAATCCGTCAGTATATTTCATGATATTCGCTTTGTGTACACAGGTTACTTTTTTACGGCCGCAGCGTACCGCGTACTGGAAAGCAAAGCGGGCGATACGTTCAGTAGCCGCTCGGGTTATGGGTTTGATTGAAACCGCCGCATGCTCAGATACCTTTTTTACCGAACGCTGGTTAATGGCCTGGATGAGCTCTACCGTCTCTGTGCCGTCTTCTGGAAACTCAATCCCGGCATAGAGGTCTTCGGTGTTTTCCCTCATGATAACGATATCAATGTTTCTATGAAACGTGCGAGGGGTATTGAATGAAACTACCGGCCGCAGGCAGACGTATAAATCAAGTAATTGCCGGATCGCAACGTTGACTGAACGAAACCCCTTTCCCACCGGTGTGGTGATCGGACCTTTCAGGGCGACTTTATTCCTACGGATCGATTCAATGGTGTCATCGGGAAGGAGCGAACCGCATGCTTTAAGCGCGGCTTCCCCGGCATGTTTTTTCTCCCAAGCGATATCCACATCCAAGGCTCTCAGGCAGGATAGGGCCGCAGCGGTGACTTCCGGTCCGATACCGTCACCGGGTATCAGCGTAACTCTATGCGCCATAATATGTTACCATTAGCGATAAATCGGTTAGTATCCGTCTAACGCCTCCCGCGGCCAGAATTTTCGGCTAAAAAAAAATCCTTATGCTTCTTCAAATAATTGATGATACCTCCCTGGCAGATAAGTTCTTTCTGGAAATCATTCCACGGCCGGAAACCGATTTGCGCCTTGCCTTTGGCCACGCTGATGGTACCGCTGTCTAAATCGACCGCGGCCTCATCGCCCTCATGTAAAGAAGTAGTATCAGCCTCAATAAGCGCAAGGCCGATATTGAAGGCGTTGCGATAAAAAATGCGCGCGAAGTTTTTGGCGATCACGCAATTTATGCCTGCTTCTTTGATGACCCAGGGAGCCTGCTCGCGGGAAGAACCCATCCCGAAGTTTGCTCCGGCGGCGATGATTGATTTTCCCGGCATGACTTCGGTGTGGAATCCCGGCCGGATATCCTCAAAGAGATACTGGGAAAGCTGCTTCATGTCGGTAATCTTAAACTTATAGCGTCCGGATATTATCCCGTCGGTGTTGATGTTATCGGAAAATTTGAATACGCGTCCGCTTAAAATCATGTTTTTCACCGCGGAATCCTGATTGCGTCTGAAAAGCCTAACGTAGGCTCATGCGGCATCGGTCAGAGCTGTTCAAACTCAACCGCGCTCTTGACCTTGGAGAGGGCAGTTTCTTTGGTAATAATGCCCTTCTTATACAGCATCTTAAGGCATTTATCCATAGTACGCATACCGTACTGCGCTCCCATCTGGAGCAGTGAAGGAATCTGGGCGATATCGCCTTCACGGATAAGGTTGCGGATACCAGGGGTTGAGACCATGACTTCCGAAGCAAGGACTCTGCCTTTGCCGTCTGCCCGACGCAACAATACCTGGGAAATAACTCCCTGGAGGCATTCAGCCAGCTGTATAATGACCTGGCGTTGCTGATACGGCGGAAACACATCTATTATTCTCTGTACCGTCTGAGGACAATCAGGAGTATGGAGAGTCGCCAAAACCAGATGCCCGGTTTCGGCCGCGGTCAGGGTCGTGGCAATGGTATCCAGATCCCGCATTTCGCCGACCACGATCACGTCCGGGTCCTGCCGCAAAACCCGCTTCAAGGCTTCCGGAAAGGAATGGGTATCGGAATAAACCTCTCGTTGTTTGATAATGCTCTTCTTGTTGGTGAAAATAAACTCGATGGGATCCTCGATGGTGACGATCATCTCGCTGCGAATGGTATTGACATACTCGACCATCGCGGCCAGCGTGGTGCTTTTTCCGGTCCCCGTCGGTCCAGTAACCAGGACCAGCCCATTGGGTTTGTTGATAAAATCAAAAATCACATCAGGCACTCCCAGCTGGTCAAGGGTAGGGATCTTCATGGGAACGCGCCGGAATGCTGCCTCTACGCATCCTTTCTGGAGATGAACGTTGACGCGAAAACGGTCCATGCCGGGAAGGGCAAAAGAAAAATCAAGTTCTTTGTCCCGTTCAAAAATGGCTTTCTGCTCGTCATTGAGCATGTTATATACCAGGGCCTTGGAAGATTCGGGAGTCAACGGCGGCAAGTCAGTGAGGCGCAGTTCCCCATTGACCCGTATAATCGGAGGATTTCCTACTGAAAAATGCAGGTCGCTTGCCCGTTCATCCTGAGTCAGTTTAAGAAGCGTATTTATATCGACCATCTCGTGCCCTCCTCAAGCGTCTTGATATAGTATCGGGGACAGCTACCCTCTATTATACAAAAAAAAATCTAAATCACTATAAATATTTCCGGGGATCGGTAATCACGCCTTTTACCGCGGATGCGACGACCGTGGCAGGAGAAGCAAGATAAATAAAGCTGCGCGGATTACCCATCCTGCCTTTAAAATTTCTATTGGCGGATGAGATGCATACTTCATCGTCAGCAAGAACCCCCTGGTGCGTTCCCACGCAGGGGCCGCAACCCGCGGGCAATACAATAGCTCCGGCCTCAAGATACGCCCTGAGAATGCCTTTTTTTAAGGCTTCAAGAAAAATCCGCTGCGACGCAGGAGCGACCAAGAGCTTAACCTCCTTATGGACCTTCTTGCCCCTGATAATTTTAGCGCCGATCTCTAAATCTTCGAGCCGGCCGTTGGTGCAGGTACCCAGAAAAGCCTGGTTGATCTTTGTCCCCTCCAATGCTCCGACAGCTGCCCCATTATCAACGCTATGAGGTAAAGCGACGTATGGGG
>CAYNSZ010000129.1:0-4312 GCA_964400075.1 uncultured Planctomycetia bacterium | reverse complement strand
GTCCCGCCAGATACTAATTGCCTGCAGCGGGAGATATCTGCCGAGTCCGGGTAAAGTATCCTGCGTACACCTAATCATGATAATTTACACGGTATACAGCGAGGCAGATATATATCTTCATTTCACAAGACAGGCGCCAATGTGCGATTAAACCGCTTTTTCCTCAAGGCCCAGCTTAGCGAGCGTAGCCGTGGTTCCTTTCGAGACAATAACCTTTTTTAATTTTTCAGGGTCAAGCTCAGCCCACATAAATCCGCACGCAAGGCAGACAAAAAAAATATTCTTGATGCGGATATTGATGTCCAGGATCGAAAAAGGCCTCAAACCTTCCGGCCGGTAATACGCGGCAGGGGCCACGTAATCAATCTGGTTAAAGATTCTGCCTTCGCAAATCTTATCGCTCTGACACTGGCAGCATTTCATATCTTCCTCCTGGCATTATCACTATGAACGGCCTACAGCCACAGAAAACTTTTTCCCAGGCAATTACTGATAAAAACCGATTATCCGCGGCAGGATAAGCCGCAGGGCCTGGATTAAGAATCCATAAATAAGAAAGCGGGCGCCGACGCTCGCGAGTCGCCGATCGATAACTGCGCCCTCAAAGGGCTCCCGGCCGGGGTCGGCGATACAGGTCCTGGTTTCAGGCTTAATGGCGCAATAGATTTTATATACGCCGGTTATCATGACCAGAAACCCTAAAATGGTTATGATTTTATCGAGGAACATGCCGTGTTACTGGATTCGTTTTGTCTTTGAACAGGCCTGGTCACTCTCCGGCTTCGGGCTCTTACCTGCTCTTAAGAGCCCTGCGAACAGCGCTGGCACAAACATTACGCCGATACAAACCAGCGGTATCATAAAAACCATCTGATAAGACTTAAAATATTGTTTGATGCAATTACCAAGCGCCGTGGAGACCGGAGCCTGAGGAAAAGCGTAGAGGGTTCCGGCAGCAATTCCTGTCACCGCTAGATGCCCAATCAGCGCTGCAAACAGCGCTCTTACGGAATTCAGCCACTTCCCGGAACTTTTCTTGGCAATAAACTGCATCAAACCAAGGCAGTAAAGAACAAAGAACGCCAGTAACAGATATTCAAGCTGCGCATACCGGGCATGAATAGTTTTTAAGGCCGTTTCGAGGTTAAATCCCGCGGCCAGGTTCAACGAACTATCTAGTCCAAAGACGTAAGGCGCTTTGCTAAGCATGTCTCACCACCGTTCTATGGTCAAGCCCTTGTAATTCACCCTCCAAATTGTCACGGCTTTTAAGCCGTGTGACAGCCAGGGCGAAAACCCTGGCCGGATTATACCAGGGTTTTACTTCGTTGGACTTAAGTATCCTTCGAGCCCCTTCGACGTTGCTTAAGGGTTCGTCCTGCGTAACATCGCAGGAATACTTTAGCCTCGCTTTGGCTCGGCCAAAGTATCATAACGTCCATTCCCGGAAATCGTAACCGCAGAATCCCTTGAGCCGCATGATATCTTCATAAAGCAAGTCAAGCAAACGCTGACGCAAAGCTTGGCTGACTAACGGACGTTCCACGCGCTCTCCTGAAGCGACCATTCGCCGGGCCGCGTTTTTCACAATGCCGGGAATAAACGCATATGCGGCCCGGCGCATAAGCGTAGGGTTACGCGGCCCACCGGCCAAATAGCGCGTAACCCTGCGGGGTTTGCTGCGTTTCAGCTTCTGATCGGAAATGTTTTTTAACGTGCTGAATTCATCGCAGAAAAAACTGCCATCGACCTCCAAAAAATGAAATATCCGCTGCAGCGTATGCCTGCGGTTATTTCTCAGTTGTTCAGCCGTTACTATCAAAAATGCATGTTTCGGATAATAAGGAAAAAATTGCTCAAGCTGGGCGTAGTATTTACTGAACCAAAGGTACTGGGAATCGCCCTGGGCTTCGGCAAGCGCCTCTTCTAAGGGCCTAGTTTCCTGGCCTCCCTTAAGCCGGTCAAGATATTGGGATACCATCCGTTCAACCGGATCTCTGACCAGATAAATGAGTTTTGCCTGCGGTATGACTGAATGCATCTTGAACGCCACGCCCTTATACAAGGGGTAATTCGTATAATGAGGCGACGATTCGCCGTAAATTTTGGCCTCGCCCCTAAAGTGAGACCGGTACCAGTCCAGGCCTTTGCGCCAGCAGAGTTCCTGGTTAAAAAAGTTCAGCTCTTTATGCGAAGACATGTTGATCTCGGGGTGTAAACTCAGGTAATAGTGAAGACTGGAAGTGCCACATTTCTGCGCGCCGATGATGATGCAGTTGGGGAGGTGCCCGATTTTTTCAATGTTGGCAACGGCAAGCTTCATAGGGTAATGATTTCGTAGGTCTAACACGAGAGCAATTATAGCACAAGGCCAGCTTTAATTCCACCACCACGGAAGAGCGGAATTCCCCGCACCTCAATTCTCCGCCGGAGGCGGGGAATTGATCTCCGCCGGAGGCGGGGAATTGACCACGAAATAAGAAAGTTATAGAGCAAGAAATACCGCCCAACCTTGAAGCTCCACGGGTGTAAGCGCGTGGAATCTTTCTATTCGCTTCGGCGAAGGCGGATTAAAAATTTATGCAGGAAATTTATAAGGTTCCCTGCGAACCGGGATTATACCTACCTATTGGCCGGCTCCCCCGAAGAGCAGCTCAATACCACTGCATGGCAAGCCACTGCGCTGCTTGCTTATAGGCGGCCGGCGGAGCCATGCGGTGACCGCCGGCAAATTCTATCCATTTTGTCTTCCAGCCCAGCCCTTCCAAAAAGCGCTTATCCTCAACCATTTCTTTGTAACGAAAATCAGTAGGGCTGGCCAGAAACACAACCCATTTGCCCCGGGGATACTTCAGCGGATTATTTTTGCTGTACTGGTGGATGATGCCGGTATTGGCGATGATAGCGGAAAAAACCCGAGGGTAGGAATACGCCAGATAATGCGCCCCCTGGGCGCCGCCGGAGAACCCGGTAACGATAAGCTTTGCGGTATCGATGGGGTATACCGTGCTCAGATGGCCGATGATGGCGACCAGCTCCTGACAGACCGGCTGCATGTCGATGCCGTTGCGGAACGTCTTTGAAGCCAGGATAATCCATGTGCGCTCTTCGGCAAGCTCATGCCAGAATTCAATCATGCCAAGAGCGTCAGCGTCAGGAGATAAGGCAACCACGAGGGGATATTTTTTTTCCTGAACTACCCTGCCGGGAATATAGAGAAAATACTGACTCTTTTCAATAAGCTGCGCCTTGCGGTCGATAGAGGAAGCTTTACTCTTCGCTGATTCTGGCTCTGACGCCTCAGCATCCTGAGGAGCCTGGGGTACCAAAGAGGCTCCCGACTGGTCGAGTTCCTTGACCATCATGGTACCGGTTGCCGGATCTTTTAAGGTAACCGCATGCGCGCTGATATCGGTAATCTCCATGTTCAAAACCGTATCCCCTCTGCCAAAAATTTCACCATTGATGATTGCCAGGGGCGTTTGCTCATCGTAGATAATGCCTTCAAGGGACAATGCCTGCCCCTGCTGGTCAGCCTTCTGCTCACCAGCAGAAGGCTGACTCCTACCCTCTTGGGCCGGAGATGACTGCGAAGGAACTGGCTCAGGCAACGAGCTCGCTGTGGGGGGCGGGGTGCCTTGAGGCGAAAGATCGCATCCCACCAAAGTCGGCAGCGCCAACCACAGAGACAAAGCGGCTCGGACGGTTCGAAATTGCCCCATAGTTCTGGTGCGAAAACAGCACGTCTTTTCTAGGTAATTAGTAATATTGCTTATGCTTCCTGTATTTTCTATCCCGCTCCTCCTTGAGCTGGTCCTTATCCTCTTCGACCACCGGAGTGTATTTCATGCCGGATGGCTGCGGATATAATTGCTTTAAAGCGTCCTGAACCATATCGCTGACCTGTCCCAGATTATCTTTAAGCTGTTCATTGGGGGTATCAAGCTTGATCACCGGAGGCTCAAAGGGAAGCGGTTCCGGGGGCGAAGGTTCTTGAGGTTGGGGAGCTGTTATACTCTTGACTTCAAGCAGCTGGTATTTATGCAAAAAACCTGACCCATCAAGTACGCGGATAAACTCTTCAGTCTGCTCTACAATCCTGCCTTCGATGACTTCTCCGGAACCAAGCTCAATAGTTTCAGCATTGAGGCCAAGGGTAAAACACGCGGCACAGGCAAAAATATACACGCTATAAGCTTGAATACGGCACATGCTCAGATCTCCTCATCAATTTCACCACCGAAGGTTGTGAAATTGACGCCGCCGAAGGCTGCGTCCCGCTCAATAACAAAGTTATGGAGGGGGATGTCAA
>CAYNSZ010000128.1:271-4378 GCA_964400075.1 uncultured Planctomycetia bacterium | reverse complement strand
GACTGTGGGCGGCGTTACCGAAGGAGCTGCTGAGGGTTATAGCGATAAGGAAGGCGATAATCCTTATAACCGTTAAGGTCTGGGTAGTTCTTCGCTATTTTCCGCCAATGGAGTCTGCCTGCCGGCAAGTGTAGTTCTTCAGTCCCGCCTCATACGATTAAAGTGGCGGGGGTAACGGTTAGGGTAACGAAGCCCGTTCTTTAAAATTCCAAATTGCAAATCCCAAAATCCAAACAAATCCCAATGACCAAAATTCAAATGACCGAAACAAAAACCGTTTTGGTCATTGGGTCATTGGATATTTCCGCCGAAGGCGGATCCGCCTGGATAAAATATAACGGTGGCGGAGGTGCTTGTTTGGGATTTGGTGCTTGGTATTTGGAATTTATTCATATGGGCGTCGTAACCGTAGCCCAAAGACTTTACCCGCATCGCGAAAGTAGATTGTTGGCAGGCAGGTCAAAATTAAAGAGGAGGTGTGACTATGTGGTACGGCTATATCCTTGTGGGATTGGGCGCGGGAGTTGCCAGCGGATTCCTGGGCTTAGGCGGCGGCGCGGTGATAATTCCGGCGCTGGTTTATTTTTACGGCTTTACCCAGCACCAGGCTCAAGGGACTACCCTGGCCATGATGATCCCGCCCATAGGCCTTTTAGCTGCCATGAAATATTACTGGCAGGGCGATGTAAAAACCAACGTGGCAGCCTGGATGTGCCTTGGTTTTTTTGTGGGCGGCCTCATCGGCGCCCAGTTCGCCGCTAAAATCCCCGATGTCTTGCTTAAGAAAATCTTCGGCTGTTTTCTCCTGCTTATCGCCGTCAAAATGATTGTGGGCCGGTAGCCTTCCCGCGTGCATGCCCGCATTTTCTACCCTACTCTGAATTTTCCGCTGAGCCATACTACAAAAAATGCCCACGGGTTATTAATTATTCAAGTCCCCGGCGGGATGAGTCATCGCTGAAAGTATTAATTGAAATCAAGCCGATTATACCTTAAAATAAACAGAATGAATTTGAAAGTCCGCATCGGAAAACTCACCTTACCAGCCCCGATTGTATGCGCCTCAGGCACGTTTGGTTACGGAGACGAACTTAAAAACCTTGCCGACTACTCGTCCATCGGAGCGGTTATCGCAAAGACTATCACCCTGAAAGCCCGAGCCGGAAACAAACCGCCCCGGATTTACGAGACAGCTCAAGGAGTCATCAACTCTGTGGGGCTTGAGAACCCGGGACTTGAGGGTTTTATCAAAGAGAAGCTGCCGAAGCTCAGCCGGCTGCCGGTTAAGCGCCTGGTCAGCGTGGGTGGATTTTCTCTTGACGAGTATCAGGAATGCGTGCGCCGCCTTGAGAAAGAAAAGGGTTTTGACGCCTTTGAAATAAACCTCTCCTGTCCGAATATCCGGTTGAAAAAATTAGTCTCGCAGGATGCCAAAGAAACCCGTCGCACCACCAGGGCGTTGCGCAGCCTTACGCAACGGCCACTCATCATCAAAATAACGCCCGAAGTAACTGATGTCAGCCAGATTGCCCGGGCAGTCCAGGCAGGCGGAGCTGACGCGGTATCGCTGGTCAACACCTATTTTGCCATGGCCATCAATATCGAAACCCAAAAACCGGTGTTAGGCAACCTCTATGGCGGCTATTCAGGCCCGGCCATAAAGCCCATGAGTTTATACCGGGTCTGGCAGGTAGTCCGTTCAGTGCGCATACCGGTTATCGGCGGTGGCGGCATTGAAACCGCTGAAGATGCCATTGAGTTTTTTCTTGCCGGCGCTACTGCGGTGAGTCTGGGAACGGTTAACCTGGTTAATCCGAATCAATCGAAGCGCATCCTTGCAGGTATAGAAATATACCTGCGGCGCAGGAAGCTGGCTGATGTTAAACAGATTCGGGGAGTTTTTGAATGACACGGCCATGGGATAAACTCATCGTGGCTCTTGATGTGAGCCGGCCGCTGCAGGCGAAAGCGGTCATCGACGCGCTCTGCCCGAAAGTCAAAAAATTCAAGGTAGGCCCGGTTGCCTATTTCCAATACGGGCCGCGCCTGCTTGGCTGGCTTAAGCAGGCAAAGGCTGGGGTCTTTCTGGATTTTAAGCTCTACGATATCCCCAATACCATGGCTGAAACCGCAAAGAATTTTGTGGCTATAGGCGCCTGGGCTTTTACCGTGCATATAAAAGCTGGCCCGCAGGCATTGATAGCAGTCAGAGATGAGGTAGCAAAAACTGCCAAATCACTCTCAGTAGCCAGACCTCTCATAGTAGGAATTACCGAGTTAACCAGCAGCCAGGCGAGCTTAGGCCAGGTACTGGCCTTAGCCGGCCAGGCAGCTGCGGCAGGCCTTGATGGCGTTGTTGCTTCTGGGCAAGAAGCAAAGGCAATAAAGGAGAAGTTCGGCAAAACCCTCCTGGTTATTACCCCGGGGATACGTAACCCCAAAGACCAAGCCGGAGATCAAAAAAGGATAACTACCGCACAAACAGCCTTTTTAAATGGCGCGGATTATATCGTGGTCGGCCGGCCAATCATCGCTCAAAGTGATTATCTTAAAGCAGCCGAAGAGGTTTTAAGTTTGTAATGGTTGCGCAATCAAGCTATTTGGGGCGTAACGATAAAAGGTTGATACTCCCATGTCGCCCATGCCCCACCCTATACCAGGGTGGGTCACATCAAATTTCTTACGTTCCAGGTGGAGTGAAAAGGTGATAAAATGGCTTATTTTGATGCCGTTGTCCCAAATTTCTGTCTTTTTGACCCCTTCTGTGGAACGCAAAATCTCGAAAAAGCGTGATATGACCCAGCCTGTATACAAGCTGGGGCATGATGTGGCGGCCAGTATCAACCCCGGGCCCTTCGACCAGAGCTTAGAGACTTAAGTCGAAGGCCCGGCCTTTAGGCCGGGAAATTGGAGGGTTGATACTACGGTGGCGTCAGACCGCGGCCTTAAGGCCGCGGTCAATAGCGCCGCTCAGTATTTCTTCGAGGATACTTAAGTCCAGCGAAGTAAAACCCTGGTATAATCCGGCCAGGGTTTTAACCCTGGCCGTAACACGGGTTTAAACACAGAGAAGAATTGGAGGGTTGATTTATTCCTTAAATCACATATAATTGTGTGATTAACCGGAGTGGCAATCCCTGGATACCGGAGATTGTACGAAGGTAACGTTTCGTTAATTCGTTCGATTTTAGCAGGATAGCGAGTAAATACCATGCCAGAAGATTTAAAGGGTTTAATAGAGCAGATACAGAAAGAAGGCGTTCAGGCAGCCGAGGACAAGGCTAAAGAAATAGAAACTCAAGCCAATCGGAAAGCCCAGGAATTGCTCGACAAAGCTCATAAAGAGGCAGAGAAGATTATCGCCGCGGCGCTCGCCAAAAACGCAAAAACTCAAGCGGCGGTCGAAGCTTCTTTACAGCAGGCGGCGCGGGACGTGTTAATCGCTTTGCGCAAAGAGATGCTCAATACCTTAGAGCGGCTGGCTCAATCCTCTCTGCGCAAGGCGCTTGGGCCGGCTGAGCTGGCCGGGATTATCAAGGAGCTGATAAAAGCATACCGCAGCCAGGGCAAGGAGGCCATTGCCGTGCTTCTGGCTACGGCCGACTTCGAGAAGGTGGAAAAAGGTTTTATGGCTGAACTAAGTGATGAGATGAAAAAAGGAATTACCCTGAAGCCTTCCCAGGATATCCAGGGAGGGTTTATGATAAGCTACGACAGCGGTAAATCCTATTACAATTTTACCGACCAGGCTCTTCGTGAATATTTCATGAGCTATCTTGGCCCCAAGTTCAGCCAGCTGCTCAGCGAAACCACCCCCAACCGCAAAAAAACCTAAGATGCCAGCTCTTCATATTTATTTAATATCCAGTCTGCCGATGCTGCATTTCGGGATAAGACCGCCGCTCTCGTTTGAGCGGTTTATACAGATGTGCCAGGATCTTATACCTGATCACGAACAAGAAATGCTCAACCGGTCTTGCTCGATAGAAGAGTTTGCCTATCAGGGTTCAGGCAGCGCCACGTTCAAACAATGGTATCGCTTCGATAGGCAGCTGCGTAATGAGCTGGCGAAAGCACGAGCCAGCCGTAAGCATCTCGATGTTGCAA
>CAYNSZ010000128.1:0-217 GCA_964400075.1 uncultured Planctomycetia bacterium | reverse complement strand
TGCGTAATCCCTCCTTGCTTGAGGCAGAAACCATACTGGACCAGGAGCGCTGGGCCAAGCTGGATGAGCTGGCAGCCGGCCATTTCTTTGATATTGATTTTCTCATCACCTACAGCCAGAAGCTGCGTATCCTGGAGCGCTGGGAAAAAATACGCGGGGCCGACAAGCACCGGCTCTTGGAAACTACGCTGGAGAAAATTAAACCGGCGCTCGAGAA
>CAYNSZ010000127.1:741-4419 GCA_964400075.1 uncultured Planctomycetia bacterium | reverse complement strand
TCAACCTAATTATATTATGGTATGGCAGGGGAGGATTGGCAAGGTTAAAATTCGGTTAGGGTTAGGGTAACGAGGCCCGTTTCGGTTACGTTCAGCGGTAACGGCTAAAATAAGAACGAACAACGTAACCCTAAGACGATACGGGCATCGTAACCGTTGCCCAAAGCCGTTGCCTATTTCACATGCCTATTTCACATATTGAATTTACACCAATAATCTGTATAATATGGGTTGCTCTTGAGCTAAGGGGATTAAATTTCGCCTCGCCTTGGGCGAGATTGAAACATCAAAATCAATCGGAGATACCTATGAAACCAAAAAGCAACGCAAAAGTTACTGCTGTGGTTTTGGCAGCGGGAAAAGGCAAGCGCATGAATTCAAGCCTTCCCAAAGTGCTTCATGAGCTCCTGGGAAAGCCGTTTATTTTTTATGTGCTCAAGGAGTTACTCGCGCTTTCAGGCCAGGTCCAGCAGATAATTGTCGTACTCGGCTTTAAGCGGGAACTGGTGCAAAAGGCAATCACCGCGCTTTTACCCGGCCAGGTCCGTAGCCGCCGCATACAGTTTGTGTACCAGCCACAGCAGAAGGGTACTGCTGATGCCCTTAAGATAGCCGGCAGAGCGATACATTACCCAAAGGTATTGGTGATGTGCGCGGATACACCCTTGGTGACAGCCAAGACCCTGAAGGGCCTGATCAGTTTTAGCAGCCGCGCAAAAGCATGTTGTTCCCTGCTTACCGCTACTTTAACAGAAGAAAATACCCTGGGAGTGATAGAGCGCGATGAAGCGGGCCTGATACGGGGCGTGGTTGAGAAATCCGAGTTAAGCCCTGCCGGTGCATGTAAACCCGGCGGACACCCTGCAGCTGAAGAGGTCAATAGCGGTATCTATGTGTTTGACCGCGCCTGCCTGCTTGAAAACTTATCCCTCATCAGAAAAGATACAAAGAGCGGTGAATATTTCCTCACTGATATCCTTGAGATCTTTTACCGCCAGGCAATGCCCATCGAGTCTCTCTACCTTTCCTGTCCTGACGAGATACGGGGTATCAATACGGTTTCTGAGCTGAGCCAGGCCGAAGGGCTCATGCGTCTGCGTCTTTTAGCCAGGCTTATGGAGCAGGGAGTAAGGGTATATGACCCGCAATCCACCTATATCGCCGAGGGGGTGAGGGTGGGTAAAAATACTGTAATTTACCCCTTTACCTTTATAGAGGACGATGTTATAATTGGCAGGCATTGTCGCCTCGGACCCTTTCTCCATGTCCGCAGCGGCACCCGCATTGCCGATAATACTACGGCAGGGAATTTCCTGGAGCTCAACCGCTGCCGTATCGGTAAAGACGTCAAAATAAAGCATTTCGGTTATTTAGGCGATACTGCCATCGGCGATAAAGCCAACATCGGCGCGGGCACTGTCGTGGCTAATTACGACGGCAGGCTGAAACACAAAACCAATATAAAAGCAAAAGCCTTTATCGGCTGTGATAGTATTCTAGTCGCTCCGGTAACCGTGGGTGAGGCGGCAGTGACCGGAGCGGGTTGCGTGGTAACCAGGGACGTAAAAGCCAAAACAGTGGTGGCAGGAGTGCCGGCGCGTCCGCTTAAAAAGAAAAGGCAAGGTAAAACATGGATAAACTAGTCATATTCAGCGGCAGCGCCAACCGGCCGCTGGCCGAGAAAATCTGCCAGGAGCTTGACGTGAAATTAGGCGATATCCGTATTTCACGGTTCAGCGACGGCGAAATATGGGTCAAGGTCGAAGAGAACGTGCGCGGTAAAGACGTCTTCATCGTCCAGCCCACCTGCCCGCCGGTCAATGAAAATCTTATGGAACTACTTATCATCCTTGACGCGCTGCGCAGGGCATCAGCCCAGCGCATCACCGCGGTCATTCCCTACTTTGGTTATGCGCGGCAGGACCGGAAAGACCAGCCGCGCGTTCCCATTACCGCCAAGCTTGCCGCCAATATCCTTGACAGCGCCGGCGCCAACCGGATCCTCGCGCTCGATTTGCACGCGGGCCAGATCCAGGGTTTTTTCGATATTCCCCTGGACCATCTCTACGCCATAAATGTCTTTTCCGACTATTTCAAAAAAACAGTCAGGATTAATAACCTGGCCATCGTGTCGCCTGACGTGGGCGGGATAAAGATGGCCCGCGCCTACGCCAAGCGTTTCCGGGCTGACCTGGCCATCGTGGATAAGCGCAGGAATACCCCTGATTCCACCGATGTCATGCACATCCTGGGCGAAGTGAAAGGTAAGAACGTGATCGTGGTCGACGATATCATCGCCACCGGCTCTTCCCTGGTCGAGGCAGCCAGAGCGCTTAAAAATGCCGGAGCGCTTAAGATCTACGCCGCTATCAGCCACGGGGTCCTTTCCGGCCAGGCGGTCCAGAAGCTTGAGGGCTCCTGCGTGGATTCTTTGGTGATCACTGATTCCATTCCTTTGACTAAGGGAAAAAAGAGCAAAAAAATAAAAACAGTCTCAGCCGGAAAACTGTTCGCGGAGGCGATCAAACGGATTCATTTTGAAAAATCAATCAGCGTACTTTTTGACGCACTAGGGAGATGAAGCCATGGAAAGAGTTAAGATTGCAGTAAGTCAAAGAAACGAAAGAGGTAAAGGTCCGGCCGGAAGGCTTAAGCGAAGCGGTTCAGTGCCCGCGGTGCTCTATGGACAGAACGCGCACATGTCTTTGACCGTGCCGGTGGAGAGCATGAAAGCCCTGCGCTCGATGCATTTTTCTGAGAGCGCTATCGTGGATATGGAGATTTCCGGCGAGAAAGAGCCGATACCGGTGCTTATCAAGGATATGCAGTATAACCCCCTTAACGAAGAAGTGACCCACATAGACTTTTTCAAGGTATCCCTGACGGAAAAGATCCGGGTCAGGGTGCCGGTGGTGCTTAAGGGTGAAGCCCCGGGGACCAAAGACGCCGGCGGCATATTGAACCATGTGTTGCGTGAGCTTGAAGTCGAAGGCCTGCCCTTGGAAATACCCGCGCGCATCGAAGTTGACGTCAGCCTGCTTAACCTCGGCAATTCTATACACGTGGGAGATTTGCAGGTTACCGGCAATGTCCGCGTGCTCAGCGATGCCAGCGAGACTGTGGTCACAGTCGTAGCTAAGCAAGAAGAGGCAGTGCCGGTCGAGCCTTTGGCAGGAGCAGTGCCGCAGGAGCCTGAGGTAATCAAGGAAAAGAAAGAGACTGACGAGGAAGCTGAAGAAGGAAAACCCGCTCCCGAAGGCAAAAAAGAGAAAGAGAAAGAGAAAGAGAAAGATAAAAGCAGTCACCGATACTATTATAAAGGTAAAGAAAAGGACAAGAAAGAAAAGAAAGAGAAATCATAAATTCTCGCCGTCCGGATTGTTACTTAATCCCCTTTGTTTTCCGCCTTCGCAAGGCTCTAGAGATTTTGCCCGTGTCTAAATGCGAGGAGAGCGGATAACAGCGGCGGATGCCCTACTTCGCCAAGGCTTCGAAGGGCTATCCTCCGAAGCCCAGCCTCCGGCTGGGGCGAAGGCGGATGTCACTGGATGGCTAAAGCCCGGCGGGAATTCCATTTGAGAATGATCAGAGGGTTCGCGGTTTGAATAAATTTCATGGTCATTCCTGAGGGCGCGAAGGCGGTCTTTGGCCTGGGAAATCCCGGCCGGAAATATAAAG
>CAYNSZ010000127.1:333-694 GCA_964400075.1 uncultured Planctomycetia bacterium | reverse complement strand
ACTTAGGCGCAGGGCTTAAGAGAAGCCTTTTCCTGGCCGGCCGAGTCGGCAGCGCGGTCATTGAAGGCCGCAGGGTGCTGCTGGTTGAGCCTTCCACCTATATGAACCGTTCCGGCGCCTGCGTGGCTAAAGTAGTAGCCAGATACGCCTTAAAGTTATCTGATATTTTGTTTGTCCACGACGAAGTCGACCTGCCGCTGGGTGAGGTCCGTGTCCGCCAAAAAGGTTCGTCAGCCGGACACCGGGGTATGGCTTCGATTATCCAAGCCTTGCAAACTCAGTCGCTTAGCCGCGTGCGCGTGGGAATCGCTCGTCCGGAGAATGGAGCCGTGGCTGACCATGTGCTCTCTGATTTTTTACC
>CAYNSZ010000127.1:0-305 GCA_964400075.1 uncultured Planctomycetia bacterium | reverse complement strand
GCGGCCAGCGGTAAAGGAAGTGGTATCCTTGGCGAAGACTGCCTGTTTGCAGTGGCTTCGCTATGGATTTGAGAAACCGTTTGAACTGCGCTGACTTTTTAGCAAAGCTGCCGCCGTCATTGTAATTCTTCAGTTCTACTTCATAAGCTTACAGTGGCGGAGATAATGGATTATAAATTAAAAATCAAAATTACAAATCAAAATTCAAAATGTTTCCAAAATTGTAACTTAACAGAATCGTATTTACAATTTAAATCCGAAATCCGAATATCGAATATCGAAACAAATTCGAAATCCGAAACGAA
>CAYNSZ010000126.1:0-4509 GCA_964400075.1 uncultured Planctomycetia bacterium | reverse complement strand
ACCTTTGGGTACTGTTCTGATTACAGGCACTGAGAATGGTGATTAAGAAAAGAAGCTGGCAGGTTCCGGAAATTTTTACCCTGCTCCAGGATAAAGGCAGCGTCAGCGATACAGAGATGTACTCAGTATTCAATATGGGTATTGGCATGGTGATCGTGACCGCCAAGCCCTACGCCTTCGAGGTCGCCAGCTATCTGCAATCACGCTTACCGACTTATATAATCGGGGAGATAGTCAGCTCTAAGACTGCGATGGCCCTGGTTTAGGTCCTCGGCGGATAAAAAAGGAGCCCGGTGAAAGTATTAGTGGTCGGCTCAGGAGGCAGAGAACATTGCCTGGTTTGGAAAGCCGCGCAGTCTTCCCTGGTAGATGCGCTTTATTGCGCGCCGGGTAACGCCGGAACTGCCAGCCTTGCCCGCAATGTTGCGATTGCGGCCGAAGACGTTCAAGGCCTTCTTGATTTTGCCCGCTCAGAAAAAATAGATTTAACTATCATCGGCCCGGAAGCTCCGTTGGTCGCCGGGATCGTCGACCGTTTCAACGCCGAGGGTCTAAAGATTTTCGGCCCGCGCCAAGAGCTTGCCCAGCTTGAAGGAAGCAAAGTTTTTGCCAAACAGATGATGCGCGCTTTCGGCGTCCCTACGGCTGATTCCAAGATCTTCGATACAGCCCGGGAGGCACTCGCCTATGTCCGTGCCAAAGGCGTTCCCTTGGTGGTGAAAGCCGATGGCCTGGCCGCCGGTAAAGGAGTCATGGTCTGCAAAAGTGTTGCAGAGGCAGAAGCGGCTTTGCGGACTATCATGACCGAACGGGTGTTCGGCTCAGCCGGAGACAGGGTAATCATAGAGGATTTTATCGACGGCGAGGAAGTATCGATACTGGTTTTTACTGACGGTGAAACCATCATTCCTTTGGTGCCTTCCCAGGACCACAAACGCGCCTATGATAATGACCAGGGCCCGAATACCGGCGGAATGGGCGCGTTTGCTCCGAGTAGTTTTTTTGATCAGGACAAACTTGCGGTTGCCGTGGAAAAGGTTTTTAAGCCCCTGGTACACGGGCTTGCCAGAGAAGGCAAGGCATACCAGGGGATTCTGTATGGCGGGCTGATGATAAAAGACGATGTGCCGTTTGTGCTTGAGTTTAATGTGCGTTTCGGTGACCCTGAGACGCAGGCTATAATCCCTAAGCTCAAGAGCGACCTCATCGACGCCATGCTCAAAACCGTGGAGGGCAGGCTCGATGAAGCGAGGCTCTTATGGGATGAGCGCTTCTGTGTGTGTGTGGTGCTTGCTTCAGGAGGATATCCCGGTAATTTTGAAAAAGGAAAGCTCATCAAAGGCCTGCATCGGTTTGGGCAAGACCGGGATGTTTTTATTTTTCATGCCGGCACTGCATTTGCTAACGGCCAATTCCCGGATGATGCCGGGAAATGTCCCATGGTAAGCAATGGCGGCAGGGTGTTGAACGTGGCTGCCTTGGGCAGGACCATTGAGGAGGCTAAGCGCAAGGCATATCAGGCGATAGAAAAGATAACTTTCGATAAGATGTTTTATCGCACGGATATAGCTGGTAAAGCCATCAAATGAAACTTAAATTTTTTGGGGGAAAGGCGACCAAAGAAATTATCTGTTCACTATATATCCGTCTCGCTTACTCGACGGATATCAATTCGCAGACGGCCTCTATGAGGAGGGGCAGGGCCTACGACTTATGTCGTCTACCTTCGGTGACTCCATAAGTCGTCTGCTCATTGAAGGAGGTGGTATGGTGAAGGCAAAAATCGCGATTATCGTGGGAAGCAAGAACGACCTGGAAAAGCTTAAGGCCGGTTTTAACCTGTTAAAGAAATATAAAATTTCTTACAGCCTCGATGTTATTTCCGCGCACCGCAATCCGCAGCGATTAACCGAATTCTGCCGGCAGCTAGAAAAAAACGGAGCCGAGGTGGTAATCGGCTGCGCCGGCATGGCAGCGGCTTTGCCGGGATTCGTGGCTTCGCTGGTTGATATTCCGGTTATCGGGGTAGCCCTGGAGGGAGGATCGTTGAACGGCCTGGATGCCCTATTTTCTATCGTCAGTACTCCCAAGGGATTAGGTATCGCCGCCGCAGGCATCGGCACCAGCGCCTTTATCAACGCGGTAATCCTTGCGCTTGAGATTATCTCCGGCAAGGATAAAGCCTTTCGGGTGAAAGTAAAACAGATAAAGGATTCATTCCGGCGTTAATGAAGAAGTTTTCCATTAATCCAGCCCATATAGATATGGCCTTCATCCAGGAGGCCGCTGAAGTCATCGTGCGCGGCGGAATCGTAGCCTTTCCCACGGAGACTGTTTACGGGCTGGCTGGCCGGGCTGATAACCAGGCTGCGGTTGAACGCTTATACGCCATTAAAAATCGCTCCAAAGATAAACCGTTTGCCTTGGCTCTTGCGGATATAGATAAAGTTATCTATGAATATTTCGATGTACTGCCGCCCTTTGGCTACCGGCTGATTGAGCGTTTCTGGCCAGGACCTCTGACCCTGGTTTATTTTACTCCTGCCGACGCTATTGTCGGTATACGCATACCCTCGCATGCTATCGCCAGAAGAATCCTCCAGGAGGCCAATGTCCCCGTATGTTTGCCCTCAGCCAATAAGAGCGGTTCACCTGAAACCCTGACCGCCACTGAGGTTGAGCGAGCCTTCGACGATGCGGTTGACTTGATTGTCGACGGCGGCAGCTGCGAGTATGCCCGCGCTTCGACCGTAGTGGATTTGGTCACAAAACCCTTTAAGATTTTGCGTGAGGGCGTGATCCCGCGCGAGGAGATCGTCAATACCTTTATAAGAAAAAGGATACTGTTTGTCTGTACCGGCAATAGCTGCCGTTCTCCTCTGGCCCAGTTTCTATTGCAGAGCAAGCTCTCTGTCGCTAAACCATACCTTGATAACCGCTACGAAATCGTGTCAGCCGGTATCTCCGCTCCGAGCGGCTCTGGCGCAGCTCCCAGCGTTGTCTCCATGCTCAAACAGCGCCGGGGCATTGACGCGAGTGCTTTTAGGGCCCGGCGGCTTGAGCGGCAGATGATACTTGCTTCGGATTTAATCTTTACCATGGAGGATGTCCAGAAGAACTATGTCATCCAGTATGAACCGACTGCTGAAGGTAAGGTGTTTACGATTAAGAAGTTTTTACCGGCCACTGTAGAGCAGGATATACCCGACCCCATCGGAAAGAGCGAGGCCTTCTATGAAGAGGTCTATGCCTTGCTTGAGAAGGCGGTAGATGAGATAATTACCTGGCTGTAGGACAAAGCTTAAACCGAGGTTATTACCATGACTATGAAGATAGCGTTAGCCAGCGACCACAGGGGTTTTCGGATGAAAAACAACCTGGCGGATTTCCTGAAGCAGAAAGGTTTTGAAATCTGCGATTACGGTACATTTACCTCTGAACCTTGCGATTACCCCGATTATACCTATATGGCTTCTGACGCGGTGAGAAACAAAAAAGCTGATAGGGCGATTATTATATGTTATACTGGCGAAGGTACCTCTATGGTCGCTAACAAGGTGCGGGGCATACGGGCGTCTTTGGTCTATGACTTGAAGAGCGCCTGCCTTGCCCGTCGGCACAACAACGCCAATGTCCTGGTCTTGCCGTCGTATCTTTTCAAGCTGGAGCAGGCGAAGAAAATCGTGCTTCGCTGGCTCAAGGAAGAGTTTGAAGGGGGCCGGCACCTGCGCCGGATCAGAAAGATCAGGGAAATAGAGGAGTTGGAAACAACAAAAATAGTCTCACCCAGCAAAACCGCTTAAACCCAGCGCGGGCTTACAGCGCACGAAAGGGATAAAACCATGATGTTTGAAGAGCTCAAGCGCGTTGATCCAGAGGTGTATCAAAGCATTGCCATGGAGCTGAAGCGCCAGCGCGAGCACATCGAGCTTATTGCCAGCGAGAATTTCGCTCCGCTGGCAGTGCTTCAGGCTCAAGGGTCAGTCATGACCAACAAGTATGCTGAAGGCTATCCGCAGGCCCGCTGGTACGGCGGCTGTGAACATGTTGACGCGGCGGAAGACCTGGCCCGTGAACGGGTTAAAAAGCTGTTTGGGGCCGAGCACGCCAACGTCCAGCCCCACTCCGGCACCCAGGCGAACATGGCGGTGATGATGGCAGTACTTGGGGCAGGAGATACGATTTTGGCTATGGATTTAGCCTGCGGCGGGCATCTCTCCCACGGTCATCCCCTCAATTTCAGCGGCAAATTTTATACTATCGTGCCCTACGGTGTCAACCGCCAGAGCGAGCGTATTGACTATGATGAGGTCGAGGAGCTTGCCAAGCGCCATAAAGGCAAGGAGCAGACCGCCGATGCTGAGTTGCAGGCTGGTGAAGCCTTCTTCCTTGGCAATTTCATGTAATCCTCTTGACGGCGGACCAAAAGCCACCAAGACACCCTCTGACTTCGCCCATTTCTGACTCATCGCTTTAGCGACATCTTGGAGGGGAGGAGCAAACCTACTG
>CAYNSZ010000125.1:0-4517 GCA_964400075.1 uncultured Planctomycetia bacterium | reverse complement strand
GAAGCGAGCGGCATTCCTGCCCCGGATGAGAATCTCTCCCATGTGAGAAGCATCGAAGAGGCCGCAGCAGCTGCGCACGTTTTTCGCCTCTCGAAGGACACCGCAGTACTCAAGCGGGAGTGCCCAACCGAAAAAATCGACGATTTTTGCGCCGGAATCTATATGGTTCTGATGCAGAGGGGTCGTTCGTAGCTCCATAGCTGAGCAATGAAGATAATTAGGAATTTTTGAAGCTCCATTGTATCACAAGTATCGCTTATTATGATAATAAATTTTAACTCTGCCGGTTAACCCGGAGGGGAAGCTTGACCACAAACGACAAGGTACGGTTTACCGTGGCATTCCGGCGGTATGAAAAAAAACCGCCTGACCCGCAAAAACTGCATATGCCCAGGTCAAAAAAATTTTTTTTATCCAAGCGATGACCGCCGAGAATTTCCCGGGCGAAGATCACCGGGTCGAAAAAAAAAGACCCTCCTCTGGCAGATACATACGGCCCAAGGCGCCGCGAAGAAAGAAACTCCCTGCCGACCGCATAGCAGCACTTCCGTAAACCCACGGCGGCAACCACCCGAAACGACGAAAGCCCACCGGGAAGGTTCTCAAGAATCCCCCCCTCAGCGGAACGCCACCCCATATGCACCACCCCGGTCATTCCGAGCTTGCGGCTGTAAAAAATAAGCGGTAGGCAATCCGCGGTCCTGACCACAAGAGCTTGATTTTCCCGAGAAGTGAAAAGCCCGTCTGCTTCATAGACACCGGCTTGCGTAACCCTTTGCACCCGCACGGAATGCGTCTGATGCATGTAACTGAGACCGGGTAGAATCTTAAGAAAATCCAGGCAGGCAGGTATGTCAGCCCGGATGTCGCCGCTTAATTCTGGTTTGCTAAAACCGGCAATAACCCCGGGCCCAAAGACGTTTTCTATGAGATAGCAGTGGCTGCGTTCAATTTGCTTCACCGATTCTGACTACTTTATCTCTTTGCTTTTGCCCTTTGATGATAGCGATGTCCTTTTTTTTCTGGTGGTAAAGGTCTGCCAATATCTCAATTAACTTCTGGTTCGCCCTGCCCTCCAGCGCCGGTTCAGGCAGGTATACTTTAATTCCTCCGGCAAAAGGCTCAACTCTGGTGGTTTTGGCCCTGGGGACCACCCTCACTCTGATAATCACCGCCTTCTCCTCCCATGCCGTGCACACGCCCGGAAATAGCATCGATCTTTTTTGCCGCTTCTTCGTATTTACTCGTCGCCGAACGCAAATGCGTGCCGAGAACTTCGAAATCACGCGTATAGCCTGCCAGGTCTTTTTCAAGCCGCTTGAGGTTGTTATAAACTATCTTCGCGCGTTCCTCTATCTTCAAAGCTTGGAATCCGATCAGAATCGTTTTGAGATACGCGTAGAGGGTATTAGGCCCGACCACAAACACTTTCCGGCCTTGCGCAAACTCAAGGAGCTGGGTTTCGGTGACAATAAAATAATAGACCGCCTCCGAGGGCACGTACATCAGACTGAAATCAACCGTTCCCTCATCGGGGTAAATATAGCTGGCGGTCTCAACGATCCTTTTTTTAATGCCCTCGATGCAGAGGCGGCGCTGGCGTTCTTTCTCAGCCTCGGGAGCTTCCGCGAAATTACGAAACGTCTCCAGGGAAAATTTGGCATCGATGGGTACAAGACCTGAAGGCAGCCGGATCACGAAATCTACCCGTTTGCCGTCCCGAAAACCGTACTGAGGCACAATCACCTCCACGGGCAGGACGTCTTTCAGTAAATTCTCAAGAATGCTTTCACCCAGCAGGCCCCGGGCTTTGGCCGGCTTTAAGATATCATGAAAGGACCTGGCGAGGGTTAGGATTTCCCCGCTCTCCTTATCAAGACCTCCCAGTTTTTCATAGAGCCGGCCGAGCTCCTCGGTTACGGCGCGGGATGAATCAAGGAGGCTGTGCTGAGACTGGATGACGCTTTTACTGAAATCCTCCTTCAATAAATCAAGTTTCTGATGAAGCAGAATATCTTCTTTTGATTTCTGGGCTTTAAAAATGAGAAAGAGAAAAATAATCAGCAGTAATCCCAAAATAGTAAAGAGTAAATAGGTATGCATGGCTTCCGTGGTTACCGCTTACGGCGGCAAGCGAAAAAGCAAAACTCCCTACCTAACTAGCTAGTAGGTCGCGCCTTATGTCCGGTATTTTTGCGCTTACCGGATTAACGCCGGGGCGTTTCTATCTGCAGCTCAAAAGAAAAATCGATCTTTGTCTTGTTACGCCGGCAGTCTTCGGCTTCAAAGACCATATAGATTTCGCGGCCGGTATCCTCAGTATCAGTGAAACTATAATTCTGCACGCAGATACCTTTACCGGCGCTAAAACTCATGAAGGAAGGGTTGCTGATTTCGCTATAATCCTTATCGTACCAGGAAAGCTTAAGGTTGGTACAATTATTATCGCTGCCGGACCGCTGCATGCGTATAATAAAGCGGAAGGTCTGGTCTTTGCCACCGTGAAAGCGGTAAAAAAGTTTCTCTCCCGGTACGATATCAGCCTTATAGGTTCCTTTTTTAAAGAAAGGGGCGATAAGGGGAGCGGTCTTTATGTCGCTGCCGGGCCTGGTGAATTTTCCTTGAAGGGGAGGAAGCTCAACAGCTTTCTCCTCCTGAACCAGGGCCTGGGGTTGCGGTTCAGTCTGTTCTTCAGGCGCGGCGCTCGCTTCGGCTTGGTCGGCCGGAACCGGGAAACTTTTCGCTGCTTTCTCAATAACTACCTTTTCCACAGTGGCCACAGCTTCCTGTATTGATTGTTTCAGCTGTGCCTGGTCCTGGGCACTCAGATATTCACCCCCACCGGCGCGGGCAATAGCTTTTAATTGCTCGGCTTCCTCCTCGTTCACGTCAAAACCGATAACGTTGGTGAACACCTGAGCTGCTGACCGGATGAGCTGGGCGGCCCCTTGCACCGGATCGCCCTTACAGGTTTCCCTGCCGTCACTGATTAAAATAATAAAATTGTCGTCTCCTTCTTTACCCATGAAATCCTTGGCTGCTTGGCCAAGGGCATAGGCTAAGGGAGCAAGGCCGCGGCCTTGAGCCAAAGCAACCTTTTCGCTCAGCTCAGATTTATTAAACCCCGCTATCGGCACTACCAGCTCCGCTGCCGAACAATTTTCCTCATCATTCAAAACGCTGTCATAGACATGGCCGTAAAGGCGAAGACCGATGTTCAATGCTCCGGCAGCCTCGAAGGTCCAGTCATCGAGCGCTCCCTGGAAGGATGCTTTGGCGGCATCCATCTTGGTCTGGATGCCTAAGCTATCTTTCATGCTGGCCGAGCAGTCAAACAGGAATTCAATATTGGTCGCGCTGAAAGCTGCACAGGCATACAGTAAAAAAATACCAGCCAGACATGCAGTTTTAATCGACACCAGCATCCGATTGCCTCCTTACAGAATAGTTTTGATTTTTTTAAAAATAGCTTCTGCCTCCGGCATCCTTCCTTCACCATACATACCGCAGGCAAGCTCTCCTTTGCCAGGCGCGAGCACATGATATTTTGGCAACTGCGTCAATCGTTTCACGTTATCCTGGATAAGAGGGTTCTGCCACATGCACTCATTCATGGCAGGAGCGATAATAACCGGGGTCTTAGAAGGCAAGGCGCATACGATAGTGGTAAGCAGGTTATCGCAAATCCCCTGGGCTATTTTAGAAAGGGTGTTTGCCGAACAGGGCGCGATTACGCACAGAGTCGCCCACTGGGCGAGCGCGATATGACGGGTATCAACCTCCCGTATAAGCTCAAACATATCCAGGTACACGGGATTACGGGACAGGCTTTGGAATACCAGAGGGCTGACGAAACGGGTCGCGGCCGGGGTCATCGCCACCTTGACAGAAAAATCATGTTTAACGAGGAGCCGGAGGAGATCGCAGGTCTTATAGGAAGCGATACCGCCGCAAATCCCGATGAGCACAGTGCCAATTTTTGTTTTTTTAGCCATAGATATGCCCTCCTTCGGAGGTCATGCGCCTTCCGAATAATTGCGCGGGGCAAAGGCCCTGCCTACCAACTGGCAGACGTGGCGCTCAGCGAAGGCGAATGAACAATATTATAATCTTTGGGAATCGCGGTGTAAACTCCTAAATTTAAGCTGTAACTTCCTCCATTCCAGAGGAATGAAGACCTCGTTGGCTCGCCTCACGGCGCTCGCCTCTCGGCGAAACCGAGGGAAGCTGTGGGCAGGACGACAGATTATAGACTACTTTCGCTGATGATGCGCTCAAGGAGCCTGGCTAAAGCAGCCTGGGAGTGGATAGGGATTACATTGCGGTCACGGTCGATGAGGAAGCCCTTATAGCCGAGCCTTAAATCCTGCAGGGCGTTAGCGACCACAAAACTGCTTTTGTTTTCAATCAGGCTCTCGTACGCGGTATTGATGAGCCCCCGGCGGAAAGGTTCGAGTTTAAACTGGATGAGCAGCGCATGGCGCGCCAGCTGCCTGATTTTTTTAATCATCTTCTCG
>CAYNSZ010000124.1:0-4591 GCA_964400075.1 uncultured Planctomycetia bacterium | reverse complement strand
CAGAGGTGCAAGAACAGATAGCCGAAGAGGAAAGACTAGGACGCTATGGCAGGCATAAGCCAAGAGACGCGCAGATTACCCAGGCACTGATGCGGGTGTCTTTAGGATTGCCATTGGCGCAATTGGATTTTGGTACTTGGCTTGCGCTTGGCGGTATGTATGTGGTTGTTGGTAAGCCGGAGAGAGAAATTCAAGCAATGCGCACGCAATTTGAAGTGGGAACTGGCACACAGGAGCATGCGCAGCCGGCTACGGCAGAAGAAGTAGAAGCAGCAGTGAGGGCGTTGGTGCGTCCGCAGTTTATTCCGGAAAGCAGCAAATTCAGGCAGATCCAGCGCGTAGAAACTTCCTCTAAGGGTGCGCATGTCAGCGAAATAGAAGCGCGCGAGCGCCGGCGTGGGTTACGTGAACGTCTACGCCGGGTTGAAGCCTTCAATCAAAGAGAGGAAGGTTTTAGGTCGCGCATGCAGACTGTTGAAGGTAATAATTTTGATCACTGTAGCCAAGAGGCCAGGACGTATCTTGCACAAATTCTCGATACGACCCGAGCGCTCTTTGCGGCAACCGAGCCTGCCACCAAGAGTGAATTGCGTAAGTCCCTTAATCTTGCCGTAGGCGGTTTTCTTGCCTATGCCTATCAGGGAATGCTTGCCGCGGCAGATGAGCTTTGCCCCACACAAAACAACCTGCAGCGGAAAAATAAAGAATTATTCCTCCAGCATATCCACACTCTTTTTACCGGACGCGAGATTGTCTTTGAACACTGGAAAAAGATTGCCGGAGGATATCAGGATATGGGTGATTTTGCCCGATTGATCCTGGCCTTGCAAGATGACCTTGCGCGCTTACGGCGATTAACGCAAGCGATCGAATTATTCTACGTCACCTTAGCGCTGTCACATACCATAGAGCATATACAGATGGAGGAATCAGAGGTCAACTGGACGCGTTTCTGGAATGATATCACCGGTTTCTTTGCCGAGACAATCAATGATCATGATTGTACGTATAGGCCCTGGAACTATGTGCGCGGAACCGAAGCAGGCAGGGGCTTTGAGAAATTAAGTGAGCAAGAGTTGTATACCTTAGCTTTTAGCCGCCATCAATGGCTGTATGAGTATCTGCGCTTGATCATCGCCGAGCGTAGTGACTTACGACTCTTACCGGTACAAGAGCGCGATAGTCTATTAGGGAATTTCCTTGGGGATAATGCAATTGTGGGCATCGGTGCCAATGCGCCGACGCAATCAGAGCGTGCCTGGCGCGCCTACAATCAATTACGCGAAGTTGCCTTTATCCACAATGATGGTTTTGCCACCCCAGTAGTCTTTCCTGAGTTTGATCCAGCGCTTATTAGCGCGGATAAAAGGGTCAATGTAATCTTTCTTTTCCCGGTGGGCAGAACCCATATCTCGCGTGCAATCCGCGAAGGCCCGACCTTAAACAGACAATTGATGCAGGAGAAACGTCCCGGGGCAAACCTGATTGTCAACCGTTATGACTCATTCCAGAAGGTTGCCAATGCCAGAAAAGAGGTGTTTTTATGTACCAGCGGTCACCTTTATATCTCCAAAGAAGAATTTATCGCTGCACTCATGAAGCATAAAGGAATGTCTTTAGTAGATGCACAGAGAGAGGCCAGCAGATTAGAAGCCGCAGGAATACTTACTCCTAAAGGGATTCGTATTGCCGCGCGCTTTAGCCGTCCAGTAATCGGCTCTCCACTTGTGCCCTATCACGGCAACAGTCTCTATACTTCAGGAAAAATGGAGGATGGGGGTCTGCCTTACACCGTACAATCCTTGGTACACACAGATCTTACCTATGATAAGAGTTTGTATCCGGAGATTTATCAGAATAGCGGCGTAGAAATGCCGCCGGAGATTGATTGGTTGATGTCGTATCAACACGGCCTTGATCGAGAGGAGGCATTGCGTCAGATCATCGAAGGTCGACCCGGCTATGCGGGTTTGCGAGATTTCAGCCAGAGATATCCGATTGTACTGATTAAGGGTGCCGCAGAATCCGGGGCGCGTAACTTAAAGGTATTTGAAATTGGGAAAGGTGCCGGCAATTGGGATGAGGCTGAACTGGAAGCAGCAGCAGTATTTATTTATGAGCGCGCCGGAAAACAGAACATGGTTATCCAGGAAGCCGCGCGTACCACGCCTGAATTCTGGGCCACCCAGTTCTATATGAGCAATTTTGTGGACAGACAGATCATGGAGTGGTCAGCGGCAGTCTGTCGTGACCGCTATCCGCGTCCGCAGATTTACGGGTCATTACGTATCATTGCATCTTCATCGCATCCCTCAAGGCCATATGATTTAACCCATTTGATTGCTCTTGTGAGTTTACAGGTTGCTACCAACGTGGGAAGAGGCGGTACCTTAGAGCCTTTATACGACGATTTTATCGCAGAGCAGTTCCGGCAGCAGATTATGCAAGGCATGGCCAATGAAGTGCCTAAGGTTATGCAGGCCTTAGCAGCATACGCACCGCACTACGCCGAAACCTTTAGGCAACAGCGCGGACGGGAGATTGGCGAAGACTTGCGCGGGGTCTCTTACGGCTGGCCGGGTTATCTTATGCTTGATTATCTGGCAACGCCTGTGTTTAAACGCGATGGGAAATTGGTGGATATTATGCCGGTCTACGATGCGCAGGGTAGACGCGTCAGTTCTCAGATCATCCTTGAGGATGCGCAAGGCCGTTTCGTGGGCGAGATCGTGGGTTGGCGCTTTATTCATCTTGAGCCCAATATCGGTATTGGTCTCTGGGATAGATTTAACTTGCGCGAAGAAGAATGGGAGAGAAGACGTGCCCAAGAAGAAAACAGGCCTTTTAATTGGGATGCCGTGGGTGTAAGTGACCGCGTGGTCTTACGCAATTTCGCTATTGCTGGTGAGGAATATCTGCGGGCGAATTTCGGTGATGACTATTTTACTGCCGGAAGCAGCAATACCCCAAGGTCTCCTCCTGGTAGCAATGGCGGTACTCATCCTAAGCCTTCAAGCCAAACTCCCCTGGCAAGGACAATCCAGAGAACCCGGCAGGCCCTGGAGTTAAACGCAGGTGAAACGATTGGCCCTCAGGAATTAAACGTCCTCTTAAAATATCATACTTTAGGTTTGATCGAAGAACAATTTGGCACGGTTGGTCATTTGCGTATGCTTTTGACCGGAGAAGATGCCCAGGTGCATCACCAGGCATTGGTAAGCCGTATCGATGAGATTATACAGGGTTTAACCATTGAGACGGTAAGAGAGTTAACCCGGGCTGCGGATGTAGCGATTCAGCCAGCGCTCCTTGACGCATTCTTTGCTCAAGGTAATGAGCCGGCCCGGGCGTTATATCTTGAAAGAGTAGCACAGTCAGTACTCGGAGAGATTATCAGCGAAAGGGCAGCACCCGAATTAAGAATTGCATTAGAACCGCAAAGCATAACCGATGGCGCTCTTAGCCGCCTATTAAGCAATCACCATCTGCATGCAGTTGTGTTTGGTAATAGCGTTAACATTGCTAATGAATTGTTTCCCTTAATGACTGATGCCCAGGCATATACACTGTTACAAAAACCAGAGATACCTGTATGCGTCGTGGGCGTGCGTAGAGATTGGCTGGATGCACAAGGAGGGATGCGGCGCGTTATCTATTACGACGCAGGGCAGAATCGTCTTTATGAAATTTCACTCACCTTACCTCTTGATTTCCAGAGTGCAGAATTCCTGTATCTGGGAAGACAGGCAGAACAGGAAACGCACCGCCTGCTTTCTCGGCAGCTTAAAGGAAAACTGCAGGTTAATCCGTATAAACCATCCAGCAATGCCGATGATAAATATAAGGCATATCAAATGCTTCGCCGCTCTGGCCTGGCGACGCCTGAAGCTTGTTTGATTCAGGCCAATGAAACTGCACAGGGTATTGTCAGCAGATTAAACCGTTTTATTTCTGGGCTGAACACAAGACAGATTGCGATACAACCGAATAACGGCACAGAAGGAGAAGGGGTAGCAGTGTTTGCGCTTGGCGGCACTAAACTTACTACGCAAAGCCCGGCGATTGCTCATATTTTATCGTTACAAACTTCCGGAGCAGTTATCGTAAGAGAATATGTAGGCAATGTCCGGTATTGGGACGGCAGAAATTATTACTGCGCAGATGCGCGTATTAACGTCGCCTTTGACGGCGAAGATTATCATGCTGAGTCAGGATATCTTCAGGTTGCCTCTACTCCAGAGGGAGTAATTTCTTCAGTAGGAAGAGGCGGGCGGATTATTCACCTATCTGATGGTGCCTGGCAAGGATTGGGCATTAGCCCAGAGGAATTGTCCCATATTACTGATGCGGCAGTGAATGCAGCTCGGGTATTTGGGATTGTGCTGGTTGGTATTGATATTAAGCTAGAGCGGCGCGATGGCAGGATCATTGCCTGGGTCCTTGATGTGAATCCCCGGCCAGCCGGCCTGGCCCATTCAGAGATGCTCGATACCCAAGAGCCGCTCAGCCTGAGTGCGAACGCTGCGACGTCGGGGAGCTGCCTTGTCTTCGGTTGATGCAGATCGCGTTCCAGCGGCTGTACCACTCGGCG
>CAYNSZ010000123.1:4376-4626 GCA_964400075.1 uncultured Planctomycetia bacterium | reverse complement strand
GGATTTATAGAGAAACTCCGGTTTCTATTCACGGGGCAGCCCGAGGAGATTCGTTGCTCTTAATACTCCTTAACCTTGAGGCGGCGTAAGCCGACACTTGAAAAAAATACCGATACGCACAGGCTCAGTGAAGACCAAATAAAAAATGCAAGCTTGGCAATAGACTGATACTGAGTGAGCTTGCCGGTAAGAGCAAGGTACATGATACTGCCGAATAGGGATGCGGTGAGAAAAATATAGGCAAAGGTAA
>CAYNSZ010000123.1:0-4366 GCA_964400075.1 uncultured Planctomycetia bacterium | reverse complement strand
CCACGAAACCACCGAAGCTTTCGACTGCCTTAAGGTAATACTCCTGCCTGAAATCGGCAAAAAAGGCTCCCAGGCCCAGGGAAAAGCTCACTATGGCGAACGTGGCGACCGTTATGACCCAACGGGTGACCTGGGAAAGGAACGGTTCGACACCCAGCATAGAATTAGCTATGGACATAAGGATTAAACCGACTGCGGCTAGAAACATATAGCAGAGGATAAATTTTTCCAGAAAAATTTTCAGTAATGAAACTGGTGCCAGCTTAAGCAGCCAAAAGCATCCTCCTTCAAGGCTCCATTGGGGAAAAACAAACCGAGTTGAAAGCGCAGCGACAATCGACAGTATTCCGAATAGGTTCAAGAAGGTAAAGAAATTAATCCACAAAGGCCCCATATCCTGATAGGAAAAACGCCTCAGGTTGAGAAAGTAAAAGAATAAAATCCCGAAAGGGACAAAAGATTGAAGGTACATCGTCGGGGTACGGAAAAACAATTTGATGTCTTTGACAAAAAAATTCCGGTACGCGGCCGGCACAAAGCGGATTCGGTCAACCACGGCCAGAAGCCAGTCGAATCCTGCGCGTCGCCGGGCTTGCGTGACTGAATGCATGAAATACCGGCGCATAAATAACAACTCAGTGCGTGGTATAGTCACGCAGATAAGCCCGCAGAGGGTCGAAAGATTGCAAAAATATATCAATGAGTTAAGGGTGCGCTCATCTTCTAAATATTGGAGGCCCCACCCAGGCCATGAATGCGGTAGAAACCAAAGTTTGGAAAATCTTAAAAAAATAACCTCTTCTGAAAGTAATAAAAGCACGTCCTGGGGGCCGCGCTGGCGACCGTTGGAACAGACAATCGCCATACCCGCTACAATCAAAAGCAACACGCCTGCGCATAAAGCGACCTTTTGTAGGTTGCCGGAGCGCAGAATTAAAATCAAAAGGATATACCCCAAAAAACATGAAATACAGAGTGCGGGGATGGTGAACAGGGGGCTTGCCGCTACCAAAAGCGGTGATTTTGAACCAACCTGGATATAGGCAAGATAATAAAATAGCGTTCCCAGCAATGGTATCCAGCCGGCGAGCAAAGCCGATTCGGCAAATTTATACATGAGTATGCGGCTTCGGGCAATAGGCATGCTCAAGAAAAAGGCTGTTTCTCTGCCGCAGAAACAGAGTCCGTAAAACAGCACAGCGAAACTGACAGCGACCATAAAAAATAATATTGAAAACATGATATAGATTATTTTTTTTAGGATTATCGTGCCCACGCCTCCCAGAGAAACAATGTAGTGGAATGTCCCCCACATTGCCGCATATAATCCGATTACGCCGAAAATGACAAAAAACAATCCGTAGAAAAACCGGGCCGGCGATTTTTCCCTAAAATATTTAATGCTATTTTTTATGGAACAGAAGTGGGTATAAAAAATCGCGAGAATCATTGCTCACCGGTCAAGCGTAAAAAGATCTCCTCTAAGCTTTCCCCCGGGGCATTGCGCTTCAGTTCACTGAGATTGCCCTCGGCGATAAGCGTACCGTTATTCAGAATACCAATGCGGTCGGCCAATTCTTCAGCGATAGCAAGAATATGCGTGCACATTAATATCGAGTTTCCTTTAGCGGTTTCCTCCTTAAGGAGCCGCTTAATCAGGTGGATGCTTGCCGGATCAAGCCCGACCAGCGGCTCGTCAATAAGGAAGAATGATGGATTATGTAAAAAATTCGACGCATAAACTATTTTTTGGCGCATACCGTGCGAAAGCTCACGCAGCAACATGTGCTGCGCATCGGATAATTTAAAAAGCTCAAGATAGTACTGCACCTTCTCATCAAGAACCTTTTTGGTGACACCAAAGATATTTCCTACGAACTGTAAAAACTCATTTGCGGTAAGATTATCGTAAAGAAAGGGAGTATCCGGTATGACACCGATGAGCTTCTTGACTTTTAGATAATCCGTATCAACATCTAACCCCTTAATGGTTACGGTTCCCTGGGTTGGCTTCATGAGACCGCACAATATCTTGATGGTCGTTGTTTTGCCCGCCCCGTTGGGCCCGAGCAGGCAATAAAACTCACCGGCGTTAATTTGAAAACTCAAATCTTTAATCGCCCACAAATCACCGAAACATTTCGCCAAGGAACGGACCGTTACCATTGTTTCTTGCTCCTTTTTCCATCACTGGTATTTAAGCACTTCAAGGCCGACCCTATTGATGATTTTTATAATTTTAAATTGATTCTCTAATCCTTTGAAAAAGGTAATATGGGTGGGGTCAGCGATGAGCTGTGTGAGCGCGGGATCAGTCTCAATCCAATCGCCCACAAACGCCGATACCCAGGCGTGATAGAAAAACCTCCCCTCATTATAAACTAGACCGATATTCACGTAAGCAGGTATGCCAAGACTGCGTAAGAAACCTGCCATCAACGCGCTCAATTCACCGCAATCGCCGCGTTTCAGCTTTAAGGTATCGAGAGTATTGGGGATTGACAGGGTCGGCGTCTTTTCAATATTTTGGTCTATCCAGGATGAAAGTAGCTCAAGAATCCGGAAGGAATTTTTCTCGCTTCCAGCAATCAAGACTGCGGTTGCTTTAACCTCTGCGGCTTCGGATTGAATGAACTGGTCTTTGGGCGGCTCCTCCAGGCATGGAGGGAGCCCGCAGGGTAACGTAACAACATTGACGGGACGGTGTTTGCGCACTACAACAATAAATCCATCATCGGCGACGGTAACTTCCTGATTCTCATCGCTGACGATGCAATCACTGGTAATACCCGTTACCTTCACCTTTATATACTCCATAGTTTCAGGAGACCTAAGTGTCTCTGCCCCAATCGAATAGGTATCGCTTATATCGGCAATGGCAAAATCACGGCTTTCCTGGAATAATACCCCGGGATCCTGCTTTAAAAAAACGAATCCGAGCATCTCCTTCTTGAGGACTTTCCCGCTGGCATCAAGATATACTTTTCCCTCCATGCCTTCGTAGTCGAATTCGACAACGGTAGCTTCATAAAATTTTCCATCTATTTCAAGCGGCTGTTTGCCGCTCTGGATGAGATGAATCTGCGATTTTCGGTCAAAAAAGGGGTCATAGAGCGATAGGGTTGCTTGCTGGTGCGACGGTAAATAGGGCAAGGAAAAAGGGCTTACAAAAGATGTTATGAGTTCATCATCAAGGGTTACTTCCTTAGTGAAAGCTTGGGCAGGCGTATTGATTGTGAGTTCGTATGCCGAACTGTGTTTTTTGACAAGCTTACCACTAATGGTGTAGCCTGGCGAGGCGAGCTTAAATGCAGCCTCTCTGATACGGTAATTATCCAGGAAGTAGATTTGTGAATCAACGCTGATCGGCTGCACCGCATCCAAAAACGGAAGATTAAGCTGTGAAATATTTTTCAGGCTAAAGCCACCGCCATCGGAAAGATTTTCAACTTTATACTGAAAATGCGAATACCCGATATATGAATTTTCAAGATATATACCATACCAGGCGTCGTCATAAAGCACATCAGCGGGGATAAGGGAAGAAAAGGGTATTTTTTTTGCCGATAGGGAAAAAAGTCCTTGGCTGATGGCAAGAACCGCAAAGGTCAGGATAAATAGAAGCAAGAAAAGAACTTGAAAATTGAATTTAATTTTCAAAGAGTATTGGTTTTATGGCTTTATCCTTTCAGAACACATAGCGGCCGCATGCGGCAGACTTTTCGGGACAATCCCGCTTGGTGAACCACCTCGACAACCTGGTTGACGTCTTTATAGACACTCGGGGCTTCTTCGACAAGGGTCTGCTTGCCGGCAGAGCGCACCTCAATGCCTTTCTGGCGCAATTCTTTGATTAGTTGTTCAAAGTTTATGGTCCGCAAAGCTTCACTGCGGGATTTAAGCCTGCCTGCACCGTGGCAGGTACTGGCAAAAGACTCCTCTTCTGCGGTTTTTGTTCCGAGCAGTAAATAAGACGCCCTGCCCATATCGCCCGGAATAATTACCGGCTGACCGATAGCTCTGTATTTATCAGGCAAGCTGGGATGACCAGGGCCAAGGCTGCGGGTCGCTCCTTTGCGATGAACGCATAATGTTTTTTCTTTTCCGTCGACGCGGTGTTTTTCAAATTTCGCAATATTGTGGGCTACGTCGTAGATCAAACGCATTCCGAGCGATTGCCAACCGCGTTGAAATATTTTTTCAAAAACTTCACGGGTCAGATGCATCAATATCTGGCGGTTTGCCCAAGCGTAATTCGCCGCCGCCCGCATCGCGCCGATATAGCGCTGGGCTTCTGGGCTGTGTATGGGGGCGCAGGCAAGCTGTCTATCCGGAAGACTTATGCCGTAACGGGAGACGCATTTCG
>CAYNSZ010000122.1:0-4636 GCA_964400075.1 uncultured Planctomycetia bacterium | reverse complement strand
GCTACGCATCAAGACAATAGTTCGATTTTACTTATCGCCGGGCTTTTTATGGCTACCGTGGTGATTCTCGCCGTCCGCTGGTGGTTATTAAATAGAGGCGTACACAAAGCGCCTTTTACCGATAAACAAATTCTTGCCGCGATCAATGAAGGCCCACATTCAGACAGATATCAGCAAGTGCTGCGCTACTTTAGCACTTCGCACGATTACCGCGGGCCGCATCAGATTATCGTTTCCCGTAAAATAAGGTGGTTGGCTGAGCTACTTGAGACGCATAAGGATGTCCAGGCTATCGAAGGTTTCCTGAGAGATTACTTAGATAATGCCAAAGAGCTTCTCACCGGCTTAGTCCATCCCTTCATTGCGCGTATAGTGAAGGAAGCTTTAGAAGCCGACGCTGACGTATATTTTCTCTATACCGGAAGCTGGGTGTTTCATGAAATGGCACTTAAGATTGTACAAGAGGAGCCTTATAAGAGTGAGGCTGAAGCAAAAGGTTATGTTCCCAGCCAAAGATTCCATGCCTTATATTTTACCAAGGACATCATTAGAAACAGCATTCCTGAGATACTTGTGTCGTACTTTGTCGGGGAGGGGTTCGTAAGCGGTAAAAATATTATGCTTGTTGATACCGGATTCAAAGGGACCAGAATGATGGCCATAGACGACCTTATGACGAGCCAGACGGCTATCGATAACGCTAAGCTGCTTCTTCGAGGTGGCATTGCCGCCGATGCTGTAGCTTTCGTAAAGAGGACAATCAAATTGAGATTACTGGTGAGCGCAGAGGTTCCCGATAGCTTGCGCCAAGATTATGATTTTGACTCAGAATACCATGAAGACGATGCAGCTATACATGCGGCGCGGCTTATTGATGAACGTCTGGTATACCGGTACTCTCCTCGGTCTCTGATGTCTATAGCGATGCCGACTCAACTCTCAAGAATGAGTGAGTTAAGCAGAGAGTGGCTGGAAGGTTTTGGGTTGATTAATAAAGCGCAGGCGGACAATGAGGCTGCCAGTGGTCCAGAGGCTAATGCAGGAGCAGATAGTCAGAATAGCTTACCAGTAGTAGCGTTGCCTCTGGCTGTGATTGTGACAATAGCAGTTGCAACCTTGGCAGCGGTTGTTGTAAATAGAAGGGGAATTGAAGGAGGTGAGTTCAAATGGGTACGGGGTTTGATTTCAAACATTTTGTCAGCGATGGTTCCGGCATCTTTGGTTCCGCACGCGACAGAAGGAGCGGCGCAATCCACAACTTTATCATCACCTGGACAGGCCGGGTTCTTGAGCAGGTTAACCGGCACTTTGAGGAGGTTGTGGGCGAATATGCTGAGGAGATTAAGACAGATTTTACCTACTACTACGGAGTCGTTCCTACTTACGTCACTGGCGCAAGCAGAACTAAACAGGAGCAGGCGTGAAACAGACGACAGACGACAGACGGCAGACGACAGACAAAAAGATGAGGGGGTCCGTGGCTGGACTGCTTCAGACTTCAGACAACAGACGACAGACACTAGTGATCAGGCTACTCTTTCTCTCTACTCTCTACCCTCTACTCTCTACTTTGGTGAGAGGGTCCGTGGTGGAGAAGAGACGCGAGATGGTAGGAAAGAAGGCGAACAGAGCAACACCTTAATCGGTATCGGGGCTCTCATCGGCGGCATGGCTGCGTTTGCGATTTCTTTAGTTCTTACCGCTATCAAAGGTTATCGTAGCTTTGCCCATGCCGCAGAGTTACCGCGCAACCAGAGAAAACGTAATAAATATTTTAGGAAACGAGCGCAACAGTGGCATACATTCTTAGCGAAAGCTTTACTCTATGCGATTCTTGCTGTTGGCGTTTCTTCGGTGGGCGGAGCTATAACCGGCGTTATCCTCGATAGATTAGCAAGCCAGTCAGCTGCCGAAGTTGTTCAGGAAACTTCGCAGACCGGACGAGATATTAGTACAGACGCTGAGCTCAGTACTAAGTCAGCGGAGGCATTGAGCCGGGAGATGTTTGCGTTGCTTGAGATGGCAGATGAGACTGAATCAAAACGTATCGTAGCCATTCTTGAGCTTATACGGTTGATCGATAATTTTAAAAACCAAGACGGTAGATTTGATGCGGTTCATACATTGTTCAGCGAAGGTAAGATATCGTTACGGATGGTGTCATCTGCGAATATGTTAAAAGTGTATGAATATATGCAGCGGTTAGGGCTCATGGAAGCCTTTGAAGAGGTAAAGGACCTTCAGGGAATACATATTGGCGCTTTAACCACAGAGGGTTCAGGTGCTGAAATTATTGCGCTCAATGAAGAAGTACTTCGCAGTCCAGCTACCGCACTACGTGTTATCCATCACGAACTACTTGGGCATATAGGATATGACCTCACCAATGTTGATGCAGTTCAAAGGAGCGAAGCTGAATCCGAGGTTGAAGCCCATGGTATTACTTTGGAAGATTTGCTGTGGTTGAAGGAACAAAGGGCCACTTTGGCATTACCTATCAGCATTGCCCTTCATAATGCTGGCGTAGATACCAAAACGAATCAATGGGTAATGTTGATATTTGCAGAGAGCGCCCTTGATGGGGTTATTGCTGAATCTCAAGAAGCAAAACTTTTCTATGAGAAACGTGTTGCTGCTGATAAGTCAGCAGACGAGGGGGCCCGTGGCGGGGGTGCTGCCGAAAGACAAAGGGTGAGGGATGAGGGACGAAGGGAGCGCAGCCGCGGCAAAAATAGTGATAATTCCCTAAGCGGCATAGGAACCATGATTGGTCTCGGCGCGCTTGGGGCACTGGCGATGGTTTGGTCGAGCGGAAGGCGCGCTGCGCGGTTATCGCCAGAACAAATCGTAATCATCGAAGGTTTAGTTCGGGATGGCCGCCTGGAAGAATCGCCTCTACACGCAGAGAGCATGAACAAATTCTTATCGGGCAACCGGGAAGTTTTAGGCGCCATCCTTAGGCACGAGAAACCCAAGGCCAGGCCATCCTTGCCGCAGGCAATCGATACCGCCTATAGCGTTTCTGACAGTGTCCTTGCGCAGGAAGGAATCGGTGATTTTGGCGCCACGCTGGTGGGGGTGGATGGGCGGGTTGTCTTTGTCATAACTGCCGCATCCGGCGCTCGGAAGTTTCAGGAAATCGACTTTGACGAAGACGCTGCCGCCCGCGAACTGTTCGCTTTCTCTGTTCGTAAGCCCGGCCGTAAAGTTCCTACGGTAGCCGGAATGCTTACTACTTTTGCAGAGGCAGTAACATATAAACATGAGCTCTCTTGGCTTGCTCCATGGGTGAACAGTGACGCCGTGACTGCCGCGAGCATCGCTGGGACTGCCGCAGCGATGACTTCTGGCCGGGTGGTTTGGACTACGGTTGATGACGTTTTAGGAGGATACCTTGCGCCTTATGAGGCCAAGGTGCGTAAAAGCAGAGAGACTGTCGATATGGCCGCCGATCAGGCTCGTGCTCAGCGCGGCCTGGAGAAGGCTCAGGCAGCGCTTGCTTCTGCCAGGGGGCGGGTGGAACGGTTAGAAGGCTTGATGGCAGGAGATGAGTCTACCGCGGGGTTTATCGAAGCGTTGCATCATGAAGCTCAAGATATGGCCGGGTCTCACTATGAGCGAAACAAGGTGATGTGGTATTTTGACAGGCTCCTGCCATACTTCCCCGGTATCGCTACCGCCGGCCGCAGCATTCTTTTCTTAAGCGCTGATTCCTGGCTTTGGGGACTGCTTGGCCACGATGCAGCAGGCTACTATGACGGATTTGCCAAAGCCGTTACCGATGGAAGAACTGTCGAGTTCTTCTATGTGGTCAAAGTGCGGAGCAATATTGCGCAGGTGCTCAGTATTTTAATTCACGAGATTGTGCATCGCCATACCATTGTTCCTACGAACATATGGCAGAGCGAAACTATGCGTATCGTCGCAGAGGCGGTAACGGAAGAAACAGCGTTACGTCTCTGGGGTTATGCTTCCATACTCTTTCCTGAGTTGCGGCTTGAGGCAGAAAGCGCGGCATTGGCCAGGCCGAGAGCGCACAGAGATTCGGAAACAATAATGCTGGAAGCGATATTTGGCCGCGACCGGACGAGAGTGACGCAAGCGCAAGAGGGTGTTGAGACGTACCACAAAGAGCGCCGGTTCTTAGATGATATGGCTGCTTTGCCTTCTGATTTCGCGGCTCAGAGGGAGGCCAAAAAAGCCCTGTATGCGCTCGCTTGGACCGGCGATGACAGCCAGTTGCGCGCCGTCAGGCCTTACGATGTAATGTGGGATGACCTGATGACGCTTCTTGATCACGCTCCGCGAGGGCCGGGCGCCTTCCGCCATATGCCGGTTGCTACGCAGGCGATCGCAGAAGGTGAAGAGGAGGCGCCGGGAGCGGTGCGATTTGCCGCGCGACTAACCCTGGCAGCGGATGGGTTTAACGTCGGCTACGATGCTGACGATATGGATGAAGACGCCAGCGAACGAGCCAACGTTTTGGCGGTAGAGACTCCCTGGATGGTTGCGCAGCAGTTATGGCAGCAGTATATCAAAAGGCTGATGCTTTAGGCTTTGCTTCTGAAGAATTGCGAAATAACCCCCGTATAGTTATGTTTGCTATCGAACAAGATTACACAGTTTTTAAGTATGT